>CACZPF010000469.1 GCA_902782975.1 uncultured Lachnospiraceae bacterium | reverse complement strand
TGAAGAACTGGCTCAGCAGTATGTAAACTTCTTCCTGAGCAAAGAACTTCAGTCAAAATATGCTGAACTGGCTTATGAAGCGCCTGTGAACAAAAATGCAGAGATCGGCGAAGAATTCAAGAAATATCTTGCCTTCGGCGAGGATGCCATCAATGGTCTCAAGCAGTTCGACCTGAACTTCCTCAATGGAAACAAGGATGCATGGATCGAGACCTTCAATAAGATCATTGCTTCATAATACAGCTTCATAATGCTGCTTTATATGGCAGCTTTATTATGACGGCTTTATCATGACAGCTTTCAGATGACAGAAAGAGCCCGTCCGGGAGAATCAGGATCCTCTCCGGACGGGCTTTTTGTGTGCAGGTATAGAATTATCTGTCATGACTTCACTCTATTTCAAGCGTCGTGCCGCCTCCGAACTGTATAAAGGAGGGGCATTTTTCCTGAAATGCAATAAGAGCTGTACCGCCGGTGCAGTGGCAGGGAGCGAATGCCCTTATGGAAGAGTGATTTACAAAATCGATGGTCGCATCGATCCGTTCCTGCCCCCAGGCAACCAGATGTGTTCCGCCGATATAGTAGAGCACCGGTTTATGGAACAGCTGTTCAGCCCAGGTACACAGGTTTATAAGGCCAAGATGGGCGCACCCTGTAATGAGGGTCAGACCTTCGGGACCATCGATCAGAAGTGTCATTTCATCCTGATAGGGATCCGGAACAAATCCTTCGCCGAGCCGTATCTGATCCCGCGTGTCCAGAGGTTCCACTCCGGAGATACGGGGCGTTTTGGACATCAGATAAATATGGTCGGAAAGAGGCCATAGCGGATCCGGGGCCAGAGCCCGAAAAGAAACATTGTGCCTTACCAGATAATCTGGCGAGAGGCCGCAGTTTGTGGGCATATAGTAGCCTCCGTCATCCTCGCGGAACCAGTACCGCTCGCGGAAGGCATCCCGGTGCATGTACAGAATATAAGGATTTTCGGCTTCTTTCATAAAGCGTATGAGGCCCAGACAATGGTCTCTGTGACCGTGGGAAAGGATGACGGTCTGTGCCTGGCGCACGGGAATATTCAGAGCATCCGCATTGTCAAGAAAGCCGCCTTCGGCTCCGGTATCAAACAGGATGGACTGATCATCTGCCTCAATAAAGAGGGAAAGACCGAATTCCTGACAAAGTGAAAATTTCTTTCGGCTGGAAACTGTGTGAGACTGTCCGGCCTGAATTTGTACCCTTTTTTTATTATAGGCATTGTTGTCAACAAGTGCGGTAACACGGATCATGTTCAAATCCTCCTCGGTTATCCTCTCTCTTCGATGACTACGGGAATCTGCAGGGCATTACCAAAATCTTCAGCTGCACTGCCTTTCGTGGTCACAATGGTAATTTTCGGTGAATCTGTAAATACATCAACTGCTATTTCGGTCACACTTTCCGGAATACATACATAGAGCAGATTCGGGTTATAAGCAAATGCTTTACTGTCAATGCACGTGCAGCCGTCCGGAATAATCACATATGAGAAGGTTCCTTCGGAAAATGCCTCTTCTTCGATTGCAGTTAATATAGAAGGAAGGGACAGGGTTTTTGCCGGATCAGCAGCATATATTGCCACGGTATGCTTTACCAGCGGATACTCGGCAACCGAAAATGTTATTTCCGCTGTACCTTCACCCAATATCTTTAGAACGGATTCTTCAATTTCGGCAACCGTTGTATCGGAGGATTCAGCAGTTAAGGAATAATCCTGGTCCGCCTTACTATATAAGGATGCCAGTTCACTAAGAGCCTTTGTCTGTCCTGCCATGATAAAGAATCCGTCCGGCCCGGTCAGAGAAAGTTCTGACGGCAGGGGCAGGAAGGGAAGTGCATTATCTTTGCACCAGGTATCCGCGAACGATCCGGGATATCCGTAGAAAGTTATATTCTTCTGACCTGCAAAGGCAGACGTTCCGATACTTTCAAGCGTAGACGGCAGCGTTACGGTGGTGAGCTTTCCCTGCTGTGTGGAAGAGAGAGTCCCATAGAAGCTGTAATTACCGATTCTCGTGATTCCTTCCTCAAGGACCACTTCTTCCAGGGAGCCAAGAACCTGTCCAGCCAGTGTTTTATCCCAGCTATTCGAATAATTACTGTTATATACCAGGTCCGGGAAGATACCGGTTTCGCCTGGTGTATAGGTGATCTTTTTCAGGCGGCTGCAGTTCGTGAATTGAGAGTTCGAGCACCAGAGATCCGCAGCAATTGTAAGGGAGCAGATGTTGCTGCAGCCATAGAACGCAGAGGATCCCATGCTCTTTATATTTTCGGAGATAACAAGATCGGTAAAGCTGGTGCAGCCATAGAAGGCATATGCCGGTATGCTTTCCATTCC
>CACZPF010000468.1 GCA_902782975.1 uncultured Lachnospiraceae bacterium | reverse complement strand
TTATCTATAACGACTTCTCTTGTTTCCAGCTGATAGACTTTCTGTAAGGGAACTCTTTCGTAATAGACGGCATTTTCAACCCGGAGCCCTGTGTCTTTATCGATGATCGTTCCACCGTCGGCCAGCTGGGGAGTTCCTGAAACAATGACCAGTTTCCCTTCATTTTCAGGCAGAAGAGCCGTTGCTTCTACCAGTTCTCTGGCAAGACTGTCGGTTCTTTCCTTATCATTGACAGCTAATATTGCAAGACCCAAAAGACTGACGACCAAACCGGCTGTCAATATTTTACCACCGCCTGTTCTCAGCATTTTCCATCCTCCTGTCTGTTTCTGTTCTGCCTGCAGGAATTTAAAACGCACTGCATTCTGACAGAATCGATGCGTCTGATCTGCAGATGTTCTATGATTGACAGCATAAGTATATCATAAAGAAAGGAATTACAAAAGATACGCTTTTTATCTGCAGGCGGAAGAAAGGCTAATAGGAATGAAACAGATCATACAGGAGAATAACTGCTTTACGGGAGGTTGAATAACAGGTCCTTCTGAGGTAAAATATGAGAAATACACCATGAAAAATCAATTCTGGAAAGGCAGGATATTTCAAATGGACGAGATCAATAAGAAAACTTTTGCACAAATGTCATCGAGAGAACTGTTTTGTGTACTTACCGGCGACAGAGGAATCATGGCTCAGATGTTTCTGCAGAATCTGATCAGGGAATATATGAAGGAACATGAAGAAGAGGCATCCTTGAAAACAATGGTCGATACAATGCTCAAAGAAGAGGGAAGGCTTGAGTAGGATACAGGAGGGACGGTTCCGCACGATTACGAAATTGCAGGCAAGACAGTTTATACTTGCAAAGCAGGGACTGATAGGCCCATACCGTTTTATCGGGAAGGAAGGGGCCTGTGCGTATGTCCGCCAGGCAGGGTGTATCCAGTTTGATCCTGTCGATGTGTGCGGAAAAAATGCGGAGCTGACCCTGCAGTCCAGGGTAAAAGGATTCAGGAAAACCATGCTTCAGGAGCTTCTGTATCAGGACCGGAAGCTGGTGGATTATGCGGATAAAGAGCTTTCTATCTGGCCGGCAGAAGACTGGCCGTACTTCTCCTCCTACAGGGAGAGGAGCCGTGAGACGGGAAGTACATTCGATGGATTAGAAGATCTGAAGGTAGAGGCTCTCGCTTATATCGAAGAGAACGGACCGGTCTGCAGCGACACGCTCCCGATCGAAGGGGAAATCTACTGGCATTCTTCCATGCACTGGAGCGGAAACTGGCACAAAAAGTCACAGGCTGCAAGATCGGTTCTCGAACAGCTTTATACGGACGGGGTACTCATTATTCACCATAAAAACGGGAGCCGGAAGTATTATGACCTTGCAAAAAGGTATTTCCCCGAATCTGTTCTTTGTGCAGAAAACCCGTGTAAAGACGAAGAAGATTTTCTGGCCTGGCGTGTTCTCAGACGGATCGGGGCAGTAGGACTGCTGTGGGATAAGAACAGCACCGCGTTACTGGGGATCAGCCTGAATGCTGAAAAGCGAAAACAGATCCTTGCCGATATGACAAAGGCGGGAATCATATATCCTGCAGCAGTGGAGGGAATAAAGCCTCTGTTTTATTATCGCGCGGAGGATAATGCTCTGATGCAGGCAGTCGTAGAAGGAAGTGCCGATCTGAAACCGCGCATGTCATTTATTGCACCGCTTGATCCGCTTATGTGGGACAAGGCAATGATCCAGGCTTTATGGGATTTCCAATATTCCTGGGAGATCTATACACCTGCGGTAAAGCGTAAATACGGATATTATACCCTTCCGGTTCTTTTCGGGGATCAGTTTGTCGGCCGGATCGCACCGGTATCGGATCGGAAAGAAGGGATTCTTCGTGTGAAAGGACTCTGGTGGGAACCGGAAGTCCGGCAGACCAAAAAGTTGCAGGCAGCCCTGGAACGTACACTTCTGGCGTTTGGGAAATTTAATGACTGCCGGAGTACAGAGTTACTCTATTCATAACCACCTCTCAAACATTTGGAAAATGAGGGGGACATATAAGAGGAGGAGCCCAGATGAAAACCAGGTATAATACCAGACAGTACAGGGCCGGAATGGGTGCTTTTTTTCTGAGTGGGATCTGCGCCATTTCCGCCGGGATCGTCGTCAGTATCCTTCGGGATCTTTATCAGTTCAATTACAGTCTTTCCGGTACTTTGATCTCAGTGATGAGTATAGGGAATATGACGGCTCTGCTTTTGTCGGGTCTGCTTCCGAAGATGATCGGCGAGCGCTCTACGACCCTGCTGCTTTGCTGCGGGTATTTTCTGGGATATCTGCTCATGTTCCTGACAGGAAATCCTGTCGTTCTGTTTCTTTCTTTTCTGGTCGCCGGAATCGCCAAGGGATGCACGGCAAATAAATGTACGATCCTTGTGGGCAATAATGCGCCTGACAGGCCGAAGGCGCTCAGCCTTATGAACGCATGGTTCTCTTTAGGAGCGCTTCTGTGCCCGTTTATTATTTCTGCGATTCAGAAAAAGAACGACCGTCTGGCTATGGCAGGTGTGAGCATCGCCGGACTCCTTTTATGGTTTACCTTTCTAAGTGCAGGCATACCAGGGCAATTTGCACCTGCGGGGAAAACGGCGGGAGCGTCCCGGTCTTCTTTTCTGAAGAATACGGTATTCTGGCTTCTTGCAGTCCAGATGTTTTTCCAGAACGCGGCAGAGTATGTCGTGAATGGATGGATCGTTACATACTATAAGAGTGAAGGGATCCTGAGCGGTACTGCTGCGGCCTATACAGTGACCGTACAGTGGGGCCTGGCATTGATCGCGAGGTTGCTGATGGCGTTCGGGCCAAAGATTAAGAAACCATATAAAGCACTTTCTGTCATGGGTGTGGGACTCACATCGATGTATCTTTTGCTTCTTCAGATGCGGAGTGCAGTTCCGGCCCTGATCGTACTGGGGCTGTTTTCTTTCTCGATTGCCGGCGTATATCCGCTTACCACTGCATGCGTCGGGGAAATGACCAGTTCGGCAAGTCTGGGGATCCTGCTTGCCAT
>CACZPF010000467.1 GCA_902782975.1 uncultured Lachnospiraceae bacterium | reverse complement strand
ATCTTTTATACATTACTAATAAAGGGAGGAGAAAAAATGGTAAAGCACATTATTTTATGGCAGCTGAAGGATGAGTATACAGAGGAGCAGAAATCAGAGATCCGTAAAGGCATCAAGGAAGGTCTGGAAGGGCTTGTGGGGCAGATTCCCGGTCTCGTATCCGTTCATGTGCAGACAGAGTATCTTCCTTCTTCCTCTAACGTGGATGCCATGCTGGACTGTACCTTTGAGAGCGCGGAAGATCTTAAAGTATATAAAACGCATCCTGCGCATGTGGCTGTGGCAGACGGCAAGGTACGTCCCTATACAAAATACAGGAGCTGCATTGATTACGAAATGTGATAAACCAGGCGTGCAGCACGGAAGGCGGGACTTCAGGCACTGAAGGGACCTCTGTTGCGGGAAGGATTGTTTAAGGAAATTCTGCTGCGGGAAGGTCCGGTTAAGGAAATTCTGCTGCGGGAAGATATGGTTAAGGAATTTCTGCTGCGGGAAGATCCGTTCAGGGCAGGTTCGAGACGGAAGTCCTGCTGCAGGAAGAAGAGGAAGGACATGGACCAGAATAAAATCTTCTGTAAGGGTGGCGGCTGTACCGCCAAGCTGGGAGCCGGTATTCTTTCACACATTCTGGAGAGACTGCCCAGAGGGCAGAAGGATCCGGCTTTGCTGGTGGGGTTCGACAGCCACGATGACGCGGCAGTCTATAAGCTGACAGATGACATTGCTGTGGTGCAGACGCTGGACTTTTTTCCTCCGATGGTGGAGGACCCGTATCTTTTTGGGAAGATCGCCGCGGCAAATGCCCTGAGCGATATTTATGCCATGGGGGGCGAGGTTAAAACGGCACTCAATATTGTCTGTTTTCCGGAAAAGATGGATCTTAACATTCTTGGGGAGATCATGCGGGGCGGACAGGAAAAGGTGATCGAGGCCGGCGGAACCCTGGCGGGTGGCCATTCCATTGCGGATTCTGATATAAAGTACGGCCTGTCGGTAATGGGAACGGTTCATCCGGATCATATTCTGGCCAATAATACAGGCCGGCCGGGAGACCGGCTCATCCTTACCAAAAAACTTGGTGCAGGGATTCTCTGCACAGCAAGCCGGGTAGGAGAAGCGGATCCGAATGCCCTTCTTGAAGCGTATGAGTCGATGACCAGGCTGAACAAATATGCGGCCGGTGTACTGAAAAAGTACGAAGTGCATGCCTGTACGGACGTTACCGGATTCGGTCTTTTAGGCCATCTTCATGAGATGCTGGACGGGCGTTTGAACGCCCGTGTCTTTGCGGATCAGGTGCCGGTCCTGCCGGATGCCATCCGGTGTGCGGATGAATTTCTGCTGACGGCAGCAGGGCAGAAGAACCGGAACTATGCAGGTCCTTTCGTTATGTTTAAAGATGTCCCCTTTGCCATGGAGGAGGTCCTTTTTGATCCGCAGACTTCGGGAGGGCTTCTCCTGGCTGTAAAACCGGAACAGGCGGAAGATCTGGTGAAAAGCCTCCGGGAAGAGGCAGAATGCCCTGCACAGGTGATCGGAGAGATCCTGGAACAAGGAGCAGCCGGAGAGAAAGAGATTCTGGTTGAGGGCCGCTGAAATAGACGGGTTGGGCTTTTTCAGCCGCCGCACCTCAAATAATAAATGGCTTGGCATGATAGGAAGGAAATAGTTCTGTTTCTACAGAAAGGATCAGGGAGATGAAAAAGAATATTACAGTAGACGCGATCGGGGATGCCTGTCCGATTCCGGTCGTTAAGACGAAAAACGCGATCAAGGAGATGGACGAACAGGGCGGTGTTGTAAAAACACTGGTCGATAATGAGATCGCCGTTCAGAATCTGACCAAGATGGCCAATCAGAAGGGGTATAAGGTCTCTTCGGAAAAAATAAGTGACAATGAATACCATGTCACCATGGAAGTACCGGATCAGTCACAGAATACACATGGAGAGGCACCGGAAATGCCGGGTCAGTCCCGGAAAGGTCTGAAAGGTCTGATCGGGGCGGCTGTCAGTGGTTTTGAGGCCGGAGTCCGCGGCACAGCCACGAACGCAGCTTCTGGGGTTACCAGATCTGCCGAAACGGGAGAAGAGGCGGCGAAGGAAGCTGCCGCGCCGGAAGAAACCGTCTGTATGCCTGATGGCAGAAAGCAGGGCACGGTGGTGGTCATCTCATCCCGTTATATGGGAAGCGGAAATGATGAGCTGGGAGCCATTCTGATGAAGAGTTTTATCTATGCTCTGTCGCAGCAGGAGGTTCTTCCGGAAACCATTCTGTTTTACAACAGCGGCGCGTATCTGACATGCGAAGAATCACCGTCCCTCGATGATATCAAGTCTCTGGAAGCAGAAGGTGTCGAGATCCTGACCTGCGGAACCTGCCTTAATTTCTACGGATTAAAGGAAAAGCTGAAGGTCGGCGAAATATCGAATATGTATGACATCGTCGAGAAAATGACGCAGGCCGGGCATATTGTAAAACCATAAATTCCGATAAAAAATAAATAAAAAGATGATCTATGTTGATAATGCGGCTACTACACTTCAAAAGCCGCCGGAAGTTGTCGAAGCCATGGTAAAGGCGCTTCATCTGATGGGAAACTCCGGACGCGGTGCGCACGAGCCGACGCTGTATGCATCGAGGACGATCTATGAGACGCGGGAGAATCTTTCAAACCTTCTGGGAGCCGAGGATCCTTCCTGTATCGCTTTTACATCCAATGTGACAGAAAGCCTGAATCTGGCGGTCCGGGGTCTGTTTAAGCCCGGGGACCATGTGATTTCTACAGAATGCGAGCATAATTCGGTTTTGCGTCCTCTCTACCGGTTGGAAAAGGAGGGCGTGTCCCTTACGCTGATTCCGGCAGATAAGAAGGGGCTTCTGGATTATGCTGATCTGAAAAAGGCATTAAGGCCACAGACAAAAGCGCTTATCATTACGCATGCTTCGAACCTGACAGGAAATGTGACAGATATGAAGAAGGCGGCTGGTTTTACGAAAGAGAACGGCCTTCTGCTGATCGTGGACGGCGCACAGAGCGCAGGGACTTTGCCTGTGGATGTTCAGAAAATGGGAATGGAT
>CACZPF010000466.1 GCA_902782975.1 uncultured Lachnospiraceae bacterium | reverse complement strand
GCAAAAAGCATCTGGATCCGTCGCTGGAAAAAAATAAGGATTCCGGTGAGAATACACAGGATGATAATGACATGTATGATGCTTACGATCCGTCCCTGACGGCCGGCAGTGAACTACATCATCATTTCGGGGATCCTGTGGAGGAGGAACGTCATTTTGGCAATCCGCCGGATCTTTCCGGACAGTCCGCCGGGAACACCGCCGAAGGAAAGGCAGAAGCCTCTGCGTGGGTATCCGAAGAAACAGCGGCAGATGCAGGAGTGACGGAGAGGCCCGCCTCTTCTGAGAACAACCCGTCGCAGCAGCCGGCAGGAGCCTATGCGCAGGAGGAAGCCAGGAGACAGGAACCTCCGCACGAGAGTGCCAGAGAAGACGGATTCAGCAGAAAAGATGAAAGTGAATGGAAATTCTGAGAAACGATCATACGCAGTGGTGGATGAGTATATGACGAAACAGGTATGGGTCCTGGATTTTACGGGAATCTATTCGAATACTGAGAATTTAGAGCAGTTATGTCAGGAGAATACCGGGGCGGAGCGTTCCTGCGAGGTGTCCGTAAAGTATCTTGACCTCCGGGATATTCAGGGGACCAACTGTTATTGTGATGATGCCGCACAGGAAGAGATCCGGAACCGTATCCAGAATATCGGATGCGAAGATATCCGCCTTCTGGATTCCGGCAATTATCATTACATGAGCCGCCTTTTAGCGGAAAAAGTAAAACAGCCTTTTCAGATGCTAGTGCTGGATAACCATACCGATATGCAGCCTCCCGCTTTCGGGGGGCTGCTTTCCTGTGGAGGCTGGGTGCTTACTGCCCTTCAAGAACTCCCCTTTTTGTCCTTTGTGATCTTCTACGGTCAGCCGTTTGATGACCTTGGCAGGATGCTGGAGGATCTTCCTGCGGATCTTAAGGAAAAAGTGGCTGCGCTGCCGGGACCGTCAGCAGATGGGATCATGGACCATCTCCAGGAAGGTCTTCCACTCTATATCTCTATCGATAAAGACATTCTCTCGCGCATGGATGTTTATACGAACTGGAACCAGGGAGAGACAAGACTTGCAGATCTTGAAATACTTCTGCAGAAGATCCTGGTGAAATGCCGCGAGAAGGAAATTTCAATCGTGGGTATCGACATAGCAGGGGAACCTGATCATACAGCAGATGAAAAAGAAATACTGAAGTCCTGGAAAGTGAACAGGGAACTGATCAGACTGTTTACAGAATGAGAGGGGGACAGCCCGGGTTTATGAAAAATGAATTACTGGTGATCGGACCGTTTGTTATTTATGGATACGGTCTCATGATCGCTCTTGGAATCGCGGCAGCCTATGGCACAGCGGTCTACCGTTCCAAAAAATGGGGCCTGGATCCGGATATGATCTTCGGCCTTGTGATCACCTGTGTTCTTGGAGGATTTGGGGGAGCCAAGATTTTATATTTGCTGACCGAATGGAAATGGGTAGCACAGGATCCGGTCTATTATCTGCAGAATCTCGCGGACGGGTTTGTCGTATATGGCGGGATCATTGGCGGTATTTTCGCGGGTTTTCTGTACTGTAAGATCAGAGGACTCAGGTTTTTGGAATATTTTGACCTGGTCATGCCCTCCATCGCTCTGGCACAGGCTTTTGGGCGGATGGGCTGTTTTCTGGCAGGATGCTGTTATGGAAAAGAAACGTCCTTTCCTGTGCACGTGGTCTTTACGCAGTCTGCCTATGCACCGAACGGTGTACCGCTGATTCCAACGGAAATCTATTCCTGCCTTCTGAACCTTCTGAACTATGCTCTGCTTCTGTATCTGTCCAGGGACAAAAGAAGTTCCCGGAGGCATGGTGCTTCCGGCCAGATTGCCGCCTTTTATCTGATCAATTACAGCGCTGGCCGGTTCGTGATGGAATTTTTCCGCGGAGACGAAGGCCGCGGGCAGATCGGGATCCTTTCTACTTCACAGTTTATCTCGATCTTCACACTGGGGGCAGGAATTCTGATGCTCCTGTATGTAAGGATGCACAAAGGCGGTATGCGAGGAGAGGCATTACGATAAAATGCGGTAAAATGCGATAAAATGCGACAGGAACCGATAAAATCCGATGGCTGGTAAAGGAGAAAATAAATAAGGCAGCAGATCATTCGTTATTAAACACATGAGAAACCATTTCTCTCATGTTGAACTTTCGAGTGATCTGCTGCCTATATTTATTACTTCAATTCAAAAGATATTCCTGCATAGATCCATTTCCTTTAATCATGAATGGAAGTACAAATGCATGCAGGCACGCCTTGTTATTTACGATATACGAATGCGGGGAGGCCGTCTTCACCATGCGGAACTTCGGCCTGGCCCATGATAAGTGGACGGGCATAGGCGATAAAATCGCTGGTAACATCTGTACCGTCGGCGGTGATCCATTCTGCAGGAACCGCTTTTTCCTTGTTGCAGATCTCACTGACATGGTGGGTAGAGAGCTCCATGGAATAAGAACCGTCATCGGCAGTCTTTCTGTCAAAACAGATCATGCAGCTGGTCGTTCCCTTCAGAGCTTCCTGTACACCGAACTGACCGGCCATAATAGCTTCCTTCTGATCACAGGCCGAAAGCATGGCGGCAGAGCAGCGCTGACTTACATTGAATTCTACAGAACGGGCCTTGATCCCGAGGCGGGACCTTACCAGATTCTCCAGATATTTACCGCAGCCGGCCAGCATCTTATGGCCGAAGCTGTCTGTACCTGCGGTACTGTCATATTCACAGATGAAGGTGCCGTTCTTGTCATGGATACCTTCGGATACACATACGACAACGTTACAGTTCTTCTCGAAGCAGGCCTCCACTCTCCGCAGGAAATCTTCGGGATCAAAGGCTGTCTCAGGCAGATAGATCAGGAATGGATTATCCCCTTCAAACCGACGGGCAAGAGCAGATGCGGCTGTCAGCCAGCCTGCATGACGTCCCATGATCTCCAGAATGGTAACGGATTTCTTTTCATATACACTGGCATCCAGGATGATCTCCCGGACAGTTTCTGCCACATATTTGGCGGCACTGCCGAATCCGGGAGTGTGGTCTGTGCACACAAGGTCATTGTCGATAGTCTTCGGGACACCGATCACGCGGATATCATTTCCGGTTTTTTCCGCAAAACGGGCCAGCTTATCGACAGTATCCATCGAGTCGTTGCCGCCGATGTAGAAAAACCAGCCGATATTCAGCTCTTCAAACTTTTTGAATATTTCGGGATAAACCGGATCGGCAAGATCCTCCGGAAGTTTAAATCGGCAGGAACCAAGATAGGCACCGGGTGTATAGGTGAGACCTTTGAGTTTCTCTCCCGGAAGCGCTTTTTCGAAATCAAGATAATTGCCGGCAAGAAATCCCTCGATCCCGTTAACCATACCATATACATGGCCGATCTGGTCCGGATGATTCAGGCCTTCTGATACAACACCGTAAAGGCTGCAGTTGATAACGGCTGTCGGACCGCCGGATTGTCCAACGATCACATTCTTTTTGCTCATGAATGATTCCTCCTCTTAAACATAAGTATATGCCAAAATGCATGTTGTCAGACACATGTTCTACAGGCTGCTTCCAGTATAGCATAGATTGGAAAAAAGAAAATAAAAAATGCAAAAGAAACCTGCCAATTTTCTTTGCAATATAAATTAGGATAGGTTATAATAACAATCAAATAGTATTCGGGAGGCAGTAATGAGCAAAAGAAAGAAGAAAAAGCGGACATTTCTGGATTTTCTGCTGACATTGGTTCTGCTGGCCGCCATAGCCGTATTTTGTTACGCGGGCTATAATCTGCTCACGATCTATATGGAATATAAAGAGGGCGTGGATGAGTATAACAATATAGCAAAAATGGCGGTGACCGAGCGGGATCCGGATGAACACATGAGGGCAGCAGACGCGGGGAGAGCCGCTGCAGAAGCAGAAGGATCCGAAGAAGGTTCACCAGATGACACGCAAAGGCCGGAGCAGACCGATGAAACCATCATTCCTCCGATGGCAATAGATTTTGCGGCACTGCAGGCAGTCAATTCAGACGTGATCGGCTGGATCTATGTAGAGGCACTGGACGGGGTCAATTATCCTGTAGTCCGCGGAGAAGACAACAGCTACTACCTGCATATGACCTACCAGCATAACTATAATTTTGCAGGGACGATCTTTATGGATTATGCGAATTCGAGAGATTTTAATGACTGCAACACGTTGATCTACGGTCATAACATGAAGAATGGTTCTATGTTCGGCCAGCTGAAAAATTATACAACGGACGAAAAGACTTACAGAAAGAGTCCTTATTTCTGGATATTCACTCCGACAGCATCGTACCGGTACGAGATCATTGCCGCATATACAACGGCGGTAAACAGTGATACATATACATTATTTAAAGGGCCCGGCGCGGAATTCGAAGAATATCTGAAGAAGATCGTAGGATATTCTCAGCTTCCGGAAAGGCCTCAGAATCTTGAACAGCTCAATATGATGGATAAGATCGTAACCCTTTCGACCTGTACCGGAAACGAAGCCACACGTTATGTAGTCCAGGGAAGAAGAATTAATACAGTCAGAAATTCGTGAAAAAACTGGCGTTGACGGAATAAAGCCAGAATGTTATAATATTTTTAAATCTTAAACCAAGATAGATGTGTGTGAAGAAGAGACAGCCGAAGGCTACCACAGCCTTCGGCTGTCTCAGGTTAAACAGAAACAGATCAACAGAAACAGATCAACAGAAAAAGATCAATGGAAACAGGTCAACAGAAAAAGATCAATGGGTAAATATGGAGGAAAATGCTATGACAAAAGAAGTAGAAAAACTGCAGCAGATCATTGATACGCATGATAACATCGTGTTCTTTGGCGGTGCCGG
>CACZPF010000465.1 GCA_902782975.1 uncultured Lachnospiraceae bacterium | reverse complement strand
CTTCCATCTTCATGCTGACCTGGTTTACCACCATGCGGGCGGAAAGCGGGCACACTTCCTCCAGAACAGAAAGGCCGTTTTCCCGGAGAGTACTGCCTGTCTCAACGATATCCACGATCACCTCGGAAAGGCCTACGATCGGGGCAAGCTCGATCGAACCATTCAGCTTGATGATCTCCACCGTCTGATGGCGCTGATTGTAAAAGTAATCACGGGTAATATTGGGATATTTTGTCGCAACCCGCAGCCGGGCGTTTCCATTTAACAGCTCTCCCGCACTTTCGGGTCCGCAGACACACATCCGGCAGGCGCCGAATCCCAGGTTCAGCACTTCATAGAGCTTTCGGCCTTCTTCCAGGATCGTATCCTTTCCCACAATGCCGATGTCCGCAGCGCCATATTCCACATAAGTCGGCACATCGGGTCCCTTTGCCAGGAAAAAACGGAATTTCAGTTCTTCATTGACGAAGATCAGGCGGCGGGAAGTTTTATCCTTCATCTCTTCACAGGTGATCCCGATCTTCTCGAACAGGTCCAGTGTCTGCTGGGCAAGGCGCCCTTTGGTCAGTGCAATGGTCAGATACCTCATCGGGGCTTTCCTCCTTCCTCTTTCCGAAGACGTACATGCATCCCCGAATCTCTCATTTTCCGTGCTTTGCGGATCGCTTCTTCAACCGTATCTTCCGTATAAACGATCTCCTGAATATCCTCTGCGGCCGGGAGATCGATCTTCTGGCTCTGCAATGCAAGAAGCAGATTGTCGATCACGATGGCAAAGCCGATCGAGGAAGCACTTTTCCCGAAATGCTGCATCAGATCATCATAACGGCCGCCCTTGACGACGGGCTCTCCGGTGCCATAGGTATAGGCCTGGAAAATGATACCAGTGTAATAATGATATTTGCTGAGCATGGAAAGGTCGAAGGAAATATACTTTTCGTATCCGTAGATCCGGATCAGATCGTAGATCTTCGAAAGTCTTGCTACTGCCTGCAGAGCGCGGGCATTATTGGTAAGGGCGGCAGCCTTTTTGAGGATCTCTTCGCCCCCGAAAAGCTGAGGCAGCTCGATCAGCGCATTGGAGATCCCGTGTTTGATCTTTGCTTCCCGGACCAGTTCTTCGACACCAAAATAGTTTTTCTGGGAGATCAGCTCCCGGAGCCTTAGTTCTGTCTCCGTATCGGCCTCTGATTCCTTAAGAAGCGACCGGAAGTAATCCACCTGCCCCACACTGATCTGGAATTCTGTCAGGCCGGATGCCAGGAGGCATTCTACAGTCATGGCAAGAAGCTCCGCATCCGCAAAGGCACTGCCGTCCCCGATGCGCTCCACACCCATCTGCGTTGTTTCTTTTAATTTTCCCCGCAGACCGTACGTGTTGATAAATGTATTGCCGGTATAACAGAGACTGACTGGCTCTTTATCCGGAGCAAAATACGTAGCGCAGGCCCTGGACACGGAGGGTGTAAAGTCAGGTCTCAGCACAAGGGTATTCCCCTCCCGGTCGAAAAACTTATAGAGCTCCCGGGACGGTATTGTACCAACTTCGCTGCTGAATACTTCAAAATATTCGATCGACGGCGTTTCTATATCCGAACAGCCGTATTTCAGAAAAACTTCGTGCAGTTTTTCCTGAAGAGCTCTCTTCTTCAGAACCTCCCCATCATATATATCACGGACGCCTTCAGGCGTATGGAAAATCCGCTGCATGCCATTCCTCCTGTAAGCAGATACTTTAGTGTGCTACCACGCTGAAATGCGCAACAACACGTATTATATATAATTCATAAAGGCATGTCAAGTGTATCATGACACTCCTTGATTTCTCAGTTCAAGATCTCTTGCGATGCCGTCCAGGTAGGGAACCAGGATCCCGCTGTGTCTTGCATTCAGGAAAAAAGACGGATCCAGCTCCTCCTTCCGGAAGCTTTTTCTTCCTCCATTCTCCATCCTTTCCCAGAATGTCATCAGATCATGAAGTCTCAGATAATAGAGTTCATTGCTGGAGGAAAAAAACAACAGGAAGAAGGCAACTCCGTCCTGTTTTTCAAAATCCATCATAAAGGTGACCTGATGCGGATGAATATTGGCAAGGGGAAAAACATCGGTGCTGCATTCCTTCGCGTCAAAGCATACAGGAACGCCCTGTACCGCGCCTATATAGTCGACCGTACTGCGCTTTTCAAAATAGGCAAGCGTAATATGGCGGCTCTCCTTATCCATGCGGACAGGCGTAATAGGGGTCGGCACCTTCTGGATCAGTGCCAGCCCCTTTTCACGGTATATTTCATTTGTTCTGTTGATAAACTCTTCCAGGGTGGAGCCTCGGAGCCCCCGGCTGTTCCATGTTGCCACAAAAAAACCTCACATCAAAACGATCTCATGAATTGACAAGTACTTTGGGTTTCGGGAAGTATCGGAATAAGGCCTTGCCTACCAGCTGGTCAAAACGGACAAATGTATTTTTCCACTTACGGGAGTCTTTGGAATTATTCCGGTTATCGCCCAGCATAAAATAGCAGTCTTCAGGAACTGTGACCGGTCCGTAATCCCCCAGCGGCACTCCGTTTACAAAAGAATCGTCCAGAGGAGTTTCGGATCCGTCGATATAGACTTTTCCATCTATGATCTGCACCGTCTCGCCCGGCAGCCCGATCAGTCTCTTGATAAAAAGCTTGGATTCGTCATCCGGATAATGGAAAATGATGATGTCAAATCTTTCCGGATCCTTCCATTTTTTTGAGATCTTGATCCCGAAATGGTTAAAGTTGAATCCATAAGCCAGACGAAAACCGAAAATACGGTCGCCGGTCATGATGGTCTGCTCCATGGACGCAGAAGGGATCTTTGCATTGATCAGAATGACGCCGTCCAGAATAAAGACGACGACCACAACAACGATGATCATCTTTACGTATTCCATGACCTCCTGCCTGATGTTCTTTTTCCCTTCGTTTTTTTCTTCGCTTTTTTCTTCGGTAGTCTCTAATTCACGTTTGTCTTTCATAAATCCTGCTCTCCTCAAAATGTAATTCTTTTAATATAGAACGGAAGTATCCGGGCAGCGGCGCGGTAAAGCTCTTTTCTGATAGCGAAAACAACCTTTTGCAGTCCGCCGGAAACTCCAGCTTATATCCGTGCAGTAATTGTTTCTGGTCTGCTCCGTTTTGAAATATACCGGCAAAATCTTCCCGAAAACATGACATTGCCTTCTTTCCGGCATACTTACCATCACCAGCGATGGGATACCCTGCAGAAGCAAGCTGCGCCCGGATCTGGTGTGAACGTCCCGTGAACAGTTCTGCCTCCACCAGTGTATAAGACGCACCGGAAGAAAGAGAAGAAGATGGAAAAACCTCCAGAGGCCTGTACCTTGTCCGGATGTATTCCGTACCAGGCTGTGGTTCTGAAAAAATATCCACCTTGTTGATGGCAGCGTCTTTTTTCAGATATCCTTCCAGTGTGACCGTTTCCGGAAATATACCATGGCAGAGACACAGGTAAAACTTTCGAACCTTCCTTTCACGGAACAGCTCTGAGAGATCCTGAAGACCCTTTAAGGACTTTCCTGCCGTGACGATCCCGCTGGTGTTCCGGTCCAGACGGTTGCATATGCCGGGATGAAAAGTCGTCATATCTTCCTTCGTCAGGAAGCCGGAAGATAAAAGATAATCTGTCAGATACCCGACAAGAGAAGGATCCCCGCTCTTATCCCCCTGGGACAGAAGACCGGAGGGCTTGTTAAAGAAAAGCACATCCGCGTCTTCGTAGAGGATGGATGGTACAGCAGCCGTTTGAAACGGCCTGCCGGATGTTTCTCTCCCGGATGTTTTTCCTGTGTCATACCGCCTGGCCGGCCCCCCGCCTTCATCGTGCACGGAGAATTTACCGATTGTCTCATCTGACATGAACAGAATGACCAGATCTTCCGGTGAAAGGATCTCGCTGCCGGCAGCTTTCTTTCTGTTCAGCGTAATATTCTTTTTTCGGAGCATTTTGTATAGAAAGCTTTTGGGAGCTTTATTTAACAGTTTTCCAAGATATTTGTCCAGACGCTGTCCCGCCTCGTTCTCCCGGATCACATATTCTTTCATAAACACCTCGGCGTAGAAAAGAAGATCTCCTGTTCTGGTCAGATCACAGGCACAGGGCCATAAAGGTATGTTTGATCATCTCATTTCTGGAAAGGCCGGGATATCTCGGGTCCGGCTTGAAGTTGATCCCTTTTTCCAGTTCACGCCTTTTTTCGCGCATCGCGTCGAGTCTTCCAAGATAAGCGTTCAGATCCTTCGCAATGGTCACATTGACCTTGTAGCCGTTCTTCTTCAGCATCTCCTCAATATTTTCTGAAATAAATCTGCCGTCAATACCGGAATCACTGCTGTAGCAAACAACAAGATTTCCACAGAAGGCCGCTGCATCGATGAACGCGTTTTTCTCGTAGAAGGTTATATACAGTTCATAAGCCATGGTCAGGCCTTTGCTGTGCCGGTAGATCTGCTGATAGACTTCCTGATCCATCGAAGGACATCTTAAGATCATGATGAGATTTACGATGGACCGGCACCCGGGCAGTGCGCCGACCACAGCTATCACTGTCAATACATTATTCCGGCTTCCGTAATAAAGCCAGCCGGCAATAAGAACACCCACAGGCAGCACAAACAGACCGGCTGTTACCAGAAACCGCCGTATTTTTTCGCTTTTCATGTAGCCGTAATCGCCTTTTTTCCGAAAGAGTTTTTTCTTATTCTGTCTGCCCAATTCGTAAGCTCCTTATGATTTTTTCTTATGAATATTCCGTATGGTCCGGCCGGTTTTTATCCTGTCGGCATGTCTGTTTTCAGGATGTCTGCCTTCGACATGCCTGTTTTCAGGATGTCTGCTTTCGGCATGCCTGTTTTCAGAACGCCTGTTTGCAGGATTCCTGCTTTCCGTCTTGATGCGTTTTCCCGGCGTGTCCTGGGGATGACTGGTTCCGGAACGTTTCCCCTGCCCGGCGTGAGGCGGCCTTATCAGGCATTCAGGGCCATATCCGCAAAGATCCATCCGGCCGGCTTTTTTCAGTCCTTCCAGGACCAGCGGATAATTCTCCGGATTTTTGTACTGCATCAAAGCTCTTTGAATGGCTTTGTCGTGGGGATCCCGCGGAACATAAACGGACTCCCCTGTAAGAGGATGGATCTGCGTATAATACATACAGGTTGACAGTGTCGAAGGGGTGGGATAAAAATCCTGCACCTGCTCCGGTGTATAGCCGAGATCCCGGACATATTCCGCAAGCTTTACTGCATCTTTCAGGTGACATCCCGGATGGGAGGACATGAAATAGGGAACCGCGTACTGGTCCAGACCAAGGCTCTTATTCATGGCATTATATTCTTTCAGAAATTTCTGATAGACAGTATGGGAAGGTTTCCCCATCAGCCGCAGAACTTCATCGGATACATGCTCCGGGGCAACTCTTAACTGGCCGCTTACATGATACGCCGTCAGTTCTCTTAAAAAGGTGCGGTCCTTATCCAGAAGGCAGTAGTCAAAACGGACACCGGAACGCACAAAGACCTTTTTTACCCCCGGAAGGGCACGAATCTTTCGCAGCAGCTGTACATAATCATCATGTCCGCAGGTCAGATTGGGACAAGGTTCCGGAATCAGGCACTGCCTGTGCCGGCATACACCGTGCGTCAGCTGTTTCTGGCAAGAAGGCTGCCGGAAATCCGCGGTAGGCCCACCAACGTCGTGGATATAGCCTTTAAAATCCGGTTCTCTGGTCATACGCTCCGCTTCACGAAGAAGGGAGTCGTGACTTCGCACCTGCAGGATACGCCCCTGGTGAAAGGTAAGCGCGCAGAAGCTGCAGCCTCCAAAGCACCCCCTGCTGCTTGTCAGGCTGAAACGGATCTCGGACAGGGCCGGTACCCCGCCCTCTGCATCATAGACGGGATGCCAGGTGCCGGTATAAGGAAGCTCATAGACATCGTCCATCTCCTGCATGGTAAGAGGCCTGGCAGGAGGATTCTGAACGACATATCCCCTGCTTCCGTAGTCTTCTGCCAGAATTTTTCCGTTAAAGGGGTCGGTGTTCTGGTACTGGACGGCAAAGCTCCGGGCATATGCCCTTTTGTCCTGCGAAATGGTCTCGTAAGATGGAAGGATGACCGCATCCGAAGGCAGGGCATCTCTTCCGGCCCGATAAACTGTCCCGGCGACATACGTGATCCTGGAAACCGGGATGCCTGCCATAAGAGCCTCTGCGATCTCCAGAATAGAGTGTTCGCCCATTCCATAAGAAATAAGGTCCGCCCCCGAATCCAGAAGAATACTCCGCTTCACCTTATCTTCCCAGTAATCATAGTGGGCGAGTCTTCGAAGACTCGCCTCGATCCCTCCCAGGATCACCGGAACATCCTTATACGTACGGCGGATCAGATTCCCATAAACCGTACATGCCCGGTCAGGCCTCAGCCCCATTTTTCCGCTGGGAGAATAGCTGTCCGTGTGGCGTCTCTTTTTCGCGACAGTGTAATGATTGACCATAGAATCCATGTTCCCGGCACTCACCAGGAATCCCAGGCGCGGCCTTCCGAAAACACAGATACTGCTGTCCTCTCTCCAGTCCGGCTGGGCTATTATGCCTACCCGGTATCCATTACGTTCCAGCAGACGGCTGATGATCGCGGTGCCGAAAGAAGAATGATCGATATATGCATCTCCTGTCACATAGACAAAGTCCACACAGTCCCAGCCGCGTTTTATCATCTCCTGCCTCGATACCGGCAAAAACCGGTCAGAACTAACGGACTGCCTGGGCATGATATCCCTCCGCAATAATATCCAGCTGACGATGGAATCTCTCCAGCTGCATCAGATCCTTGGTATTGAATACGCGAAGGAACTCATCCTGGATCTTCATGACTTCACGCTGTGTTGCTACTTTATACAGATTTTCGATACAGAGAAGAATGTCCTGCACAATATTTGACTGCATCTGCGATGAATTCTGTGCATCAATGATCTCACTGCGGACAAGAGACATCTCACGGTCCAGAGAGATGATCGCGTCTGCCGCGTTGATCAGACGGTCTGTCACGTGAGGCGGCATATCTCCTTTATATTTATACTGGAGAGAATGCTCGATCGTAGCCCAGAAATTCATGGCCATGGTACGGATCTGGATCTCGGCCTGAAGCTTTTTGGGTCCGAAGATGGTCTCAACGGTATAATAAATGATCAGGTGATAGCTGCGGTATCCGCTCTCCTTTATATGCTTCAGATAATCCTTTTCGCTTTTGATGGACATATCCGAGCGGCGTTTGATGATCTGTGCAACGGCCTCGATATCTTCTTCAAACTGGCAGATGATGCGGACACCTGCTATATCTTCCACATCTTCTTCCATCTTTTCCATGGGAATGTCTTTACGCTGCATTTTTTCCAGAATACTGGTAATGCTTTTGACCCTTCCGCTCACGGATTCGATCGGGGAATACTGATCATTTGCCCTGTATTCTTCTGCCATATGCGTAAACTTTAAAATCAGTTCCTGAACTGCCAGTTCATAAGGGCATAAAATAGAACGCCACAATTTTATTTCCATGGCTTCCTCCTTGAATGCTCTTTATTTCAGAGCCTGCAGTACTTTAAGAAGATACTCCCAGGTCCTTCTGGCCGAAGCAATATCCAGCTGTTCTTCGGAAGTATGGATATCCTTCATGTCCGGACCTATGGATACGCAGTCAAGACCGGGGATCTTTTCATAAAACAGGCCGCACTCCAGACCGGCGTGGATTGCCAGGATCTGCGGCTCTTTACCATATTCTTCGCAGAATACTTTAAACATCGTATCTCTCAGAGGAGAATCCTTACGGTATTCCCATGCAGGATATTCTCCTTCGATAAAATATTCTCCGCCCAGGAATTCTGTCAGATATCCGATCTTTTCGGCAAGATCTTTCTTGGCAGAGCCGACGGAGCTGCGGATCGAGCAGATGCTGACCAGCTGATCGGTATCCATGGAAAGAATGCCAAGGTTCAGAGAAGTCTCTACAAGTCCGTCAATGGTGCCGCTCATTTTCTGTACACCGAACGGGAAATTCCGTAGGAAAAAGATCACCTTTTCCTGGCTGGTAGGATCAAGCACTTCCATTTCAACTGCTTCAGCCGTTTCACCTGCCTCCGCATGGATCGAGATCCCTTCGTCAGAGCCGGTATACTCATTCCGAAGATCCTTTTCAAGTTTTTCACAGATTTCCATGACAGCCGGAAGATCCTCGGGCATCACCAGCATCTTTGCCGTACAATCCTTCGGGATCGCGTTATCCTTCTCGCCGCCGTGAATTTCATAAAGACCAAACGAACGATCCTTTTCCAGCGAATACAGCACACGTCCCATCAGAGCATTGGCACTGGCACGGTTTTTGTGGATCTCTCCACCGGAATGACCACCCAGAAGGCCGTCGATCACAACCGTGACAGGCACTCCCTTTGCGGATGTTTTATGCAGCGCGAGCTCGGAACGGATATGCAGGCCGCCCGCGCAGGCGATCCAGAGGATCCCTTCTTCTTCGGAATCCAGGTTGATAAGACGCCTGCCCTTCAGAACAGAAGTATCAAAAGCCGCTGCTCCGAGAAGACCGATTTCCTCATCTACAGTAAACAGGACCTCCAGCGGAGGATGTGGAATCGAATCGTCATCAAGAAGCGCCAGACCGTAGGCGACGGCGATCCCGTCGTCTCCGCCGAGAGTTGTTCCGCTGGCATGAAGCATCCCGTTATCCACGGAAAGATCAAGGCCATCCTTCTCAAAATCATGTACGACAGAAGGTCTCTTTACACAGACCATATCCATATGCCCCTGAAGGATCACCGGCGCAGAGGTTTCGAACCCGGCGGATGCATCCTTAAAGATGACGACGTTGCCAGATTCGTCCTGTCTGTACGCAAGGCGGCGCTCTTCTGCAAAGGAAACAAGATAATTGCTGATCTTTTCTGTATTTCCGGAACCGTGGGGGATACTGCAGATCTCCTCGAAAAAGCGGAAAACACCTGCAGGTTCCAGATCCTTTAACCTATATTCAGATAATAGAAACTTTCCCAAAATAAAACCTCCTTTATCATAAGATGAGCCAAAAAGCGGCTCATCCGTTCATTCTCCTGTTCTTTTCTGCCCTTTACAGATGAGCCATGACGACAGTTCGGGCAAAAGGCGCCCTCACTGTCGCGGCATTCGCCGTATGCAGATAAGTTCATGAGATTATCCGGATGAGCCAAAAGGCGGCTCATTCGGCTATTCTCCAAAGTTCATGTAATTGCCCGGATGAGCCAAAAAGCGGCTCATCCGTTCATTCTCACGAACTTTGGAGATTACCCGGATGAGCCAAAAAGCGGCTCATCCGGCTATTCTCATGATCTTCGGAGAATACCCAGATGAGCCAAAAGGCGGCTCATCCGGCTATTCTCATGATCTTATCTGCGCATGGCTCATTGCTCCGCACAAAATCAGCCATCCGGAGGCCTCCGGATGGCTGATTCTAATTTGTACAGATTAATTGTCGCCGATATCGTCCATCAATGCCGTATCATCGTTATCATCATCTGCCGGAGAAGACTGGTAGGAATTGGACATGGCAGCTGCCTGCGCTGTCTGAGGAGCCAGTTCCTGACGATTGTGATTGACCACATCCAGACAGCTCTGAAGGGCATCAATAAAGGACTGATACTTGCCGCCTGCATCCTGAAGAGTATCATTGAGAACGGAGCCGATGTTGGCCATCATATCATCCGTATAGGTAATTGCGGAAAGCCGGATGCTGTTGGCATCCTGGGTCGCAGAATCCAGGATCTCCTGAGCCTGACGGTTGGCATTGTTGATCGTCTCATTGGCCTGCGCATAAGCTTTCTGCATGATCTCATGCTGGGTCACCAGTTCCTGTGCCTTCTGCTGGGCTTCTTCCAGAAGGGCATCCGCCTTGGTCTGTGCATCCTCCAGGATGGCATCCTTATTGCTGATGATCTTCTGATAACGCTTGATCTCGTCAGGCGTTTTAAGCCGGAGTTCACGAAGATATTCAGAAATTTCCTCTTTGTCTACAACGATCTTCTTGGTGGACAACGGCTGAAATCTGCAGCTCTCCACATATTCTTCAATTTCTTCAATGATCTGTTCAATTCTGCTGCTCATGGTAACACTCTCCTTAATAGCTTTCCTTAATTATTTCACAATTTTTTCGCGCTGCCGTGAAGCTTTGCCAGGACTGCGTTTGTTATGGCAGGAGGAGCAAACTTGTCAAGATCTCCTCCGAACAGCGCTACTTCCTTCATGATGGTGGAACTTAAGTAAGCATACTCAAGACTTGTTGTCATAAAAACAGTGTCTATATCCGGTGCCAGAACACGATTTGTCTGCGCCATCTGAAGCTCATACTCAAAATCTGTAACAGCCCTGAGTCCACGGACAATTACCTGAGCATTATTTTCTCTTGCAAAATTCACGGACAATCCTTCAAAACGTTTTATGTCAACATTAGGAATCTCTTTTGTAGCCTCTCTAAGTATATTAACACGTTCTTCCACAGAAAACAACGGACTTTTTGAAGAATTATGTAAAACACCGACCACGACTTTATCAAAAGATATGCTTGCTCTTTTAATAACATCAAGATGTCCATAGGTAGCCGGATCAAAACTGCCGGGATAAACAGCAATAACCATACTATACTCTCTTCCTGATAAAAACAAACCATTTTTTAGCTCTGACAGTAAAACATATACCGCAGATGTGCAGAATCGTCTGCTCATTCTGCGGCACTTGTATGCTTGACTATAAATACATGTTTATTTGTCTTGTATTCTTTATAACGGACAGCCCTGAACCCGATTTCCGGGAGATAAGAAAAATCTGTATGCAGATCTGCCTCTACGATGATCAGCGTTTCCTCAGTACAAAGAGGGCTGTCTTTCAGACCTTCAAGCACCTGCTGTTCAAGCCCCTGACTGTAAGGCGGATCCATAAAAATGATGTGAAACGGTTCTCTGTTTCTGAACGCATCATTTTCAAGAACCCGGAGTGCCTGCAGAACATCCATATTCAGGACCCTGGCATCCTCCATGAGACGGGTGTGCATAAGGTTTTCTTTAATGCACGAAACAGCCTCTTTGCTTTTGTCCACAAATACAGCAGAAGAAGCACCGCGGCTCAAAGCCTCGATCCCGATACCACCGCTTCCGGCAAACAGATCAAGAAAACGGCATCCGGGAATATCGTTCTGCAGAATATTAAATAAGGTTTCCTTTATTCTGTCTGTCGTGGGGCGTGTCGCATCACCCGGAACAGTCTTTAAATTCAGCCGGCGGGCACTGCCCGCGATCACTCTCATCTTCAGAAGCCTCTGTTACAGCCGCAGATTCAGGCGGTAATCCAGATCGCCCCTGGCAAGGCCCAGGATCAGAAGCTCAGCAGTTGCGATATTGGTCGCGACGGGGATCGTATACTGATCACAGCGCTTGGTGATATTGTGAATATCCGGTTCCTTCGGGTCCGTCATGGCAGGGTTGTAAAACAGGATCACCAGGTCCAGATCCTGCCGTTCGATCATTTCCATAAACTGTTTGTCACCGCCGATACTGCCGGGCAGAAATTTATGGACATGAAGCTGTGTGGCGTCTTCAATACGACGCCCGGTGGTACCAGTGGCATAGACTTCATGTTTGATCAGAATATTCTTGTAGGCGATACAAAAATCTTCGATTAACGATTTTTTACTATTGTGAGCTATGATACCAATATTCATATGTATTCTCTCCGTTCCCTGGCCACTTATTCCGACACAGAATTATATTTTATTATAGCAAAACGCCAAAAAAAGTGCAATTAAATCTTTTAAAAATATGCAGAATATAGAAAAAAGAGTGTTGCACTTCACAGCCTGACCGGATAAAGTAGTGGATCTGTCGTGCCCGCACGTAAAGATCCACTGTTTTATCCGGTCAGGACAGCGAAAGCCGTTCCGTAAAAACATGCGGAATTCAGGCACGTAATGCCAGGAGAGCCCCCAGGGCGGGAGTCCCGGATGCTATGAAAGATGCCGTACTGATCAAAAAGATGTCCGGCTTCCTGCAGAATAGCCATCCAGGGAGTCGACATCTGTTAAAGGCCGGAGACCGGAGGTTCTTTGCATAAAAAAAACATAACAGCATGTTTTCCATGTTGCTATGTTTTTATCGGATCCCGGACCGGACATCAGAGTGCGATGGATCTTGTCTCCTCGTTGATCACATAATAAGCTACACTTTCTTCAGGCTTTATATAGATCTTGAGGTCCTTCATTTCAGAAGCATCTTTTCCTGTTTCTTCTGTCCAGGCTTTGCGGATGTTCTCGATGACTTCTCTGACAGAAGCCTCTTTTCCGTAGAACTGAACGAAAACTTCCGGATGCGGCATAGAAGGAACTGCTTCTTTTTGGGAAGCCGTCTTCTTTGCAGGCGCTTTCTTAGCGGGAGCTTTTTCAGCTGCAGGCTCAGCAGGTGCAGCTTCCTTTTTGGCAGGAGCTGTTTCAACTGCGGTTTCAACGGTTGCAGGTGTTTCGGAAACTGCTGCGTTCTCTGTCACAGGTTTGACAGCGGTTGTTTTTACAGCAGCTTCTGTCTTTTTTTCGACTGCTGCCGATGCGGCTTCAGTCTTTTTGGTTGCGACTTTTTTAGCCATTAAATAGCCTCCTTAAATCATAAAAAACTCAGGTTTCTGTGCAATACTCACAGAAATATGTTGCTTACTTTGTAAGAATACTACAAAAACCAGCGTATGGCAATGGATATACGAAAAAAACAGAAAATTCGTTATTTTATTCACGTGGTGGAAAGAGTCATGGCTGATATTTGTGAAAAAAACTGTCGATCATGGTATATTTTACCTGTAAAATAGGCAATATACCGATTGTTCTATTAATAAAGAAGCTGTTTCACCTAAAAAGTCAGGGCTTCTCTTCATAAATATCCTGCCTCTGCGGCTTAAATACCGATATTTTCCAGATGATCCTTCATATAGTGATCAAGCTTTCTCATCAGCACAGCATGTTGCGGCAGACAAAGATCGGGATCCAGCGAAAGTATTTCGGAAGCTGCTTCTCCGGCCTGCTTTAGCATATCGGAGTCCTGATAGATGTCCCCGATCCGGAACTCCAGAAGGCCGCTCTGGCGGATGCCGAACAGGTCGCCGGGACCCCGCATTTTAAGATCCTGTTCCGCAATATAGAACCCATCGTTGCTGTGGTTCAGGATATCCAGTCTTTTTCTGGTTCCTTCATCCTCTGTTCCCTGGACAAATATACAGTAGGACTGGAATTCGCCGCGTCCCACCCGCCCCCGAAGCTGATGAAGCTGGGCAAGGCCGAATCTCTCGGCATTTTCCACCATCATCACCGTCGCATTCGGGACATTGACACCCACCTCTATGACCGTCGTGGAAACAAGAACATCGATCCTGCCATTTCCGAATGCTTCCATGATCCTGTTTTTTTCAGGTGCCTTCATCTTACCGTGAAGAGACTCGATCCGAAAAGATTCCGGCAGCGTTTCTTTTAGCGTCATGGTATAATCCGTTACATTCTCCGCCTCCAGTTCTTCACTCTCCTCGACCATCGGGCAGATAATATAGACCTGCCGGCCCTCTTCCACCTGTTTTTTGATGAACTGATAGGCATTGGGACGCCAGGAAGTATTGACCACACAGTTCTTAACGGGCTTTCGGTGGGCAGGAAGTTCATCCAGGATCGAAATACTGAGATCTCCGTATAAAATAATGGCAAGCGTTCTGGGAATAGGCGTAGCGCTCATGACCAGCACATGCGGAGCGTCCCCGCGGGTCGTAAGCGATTCTCTCTGGCGAACGCCGAAACGGTGCTGCTCATCCGTAATGACGAGAGCCAGGTTCTGATATTCCACTTTATCCTGAATGAGTGCATGAGTCCCGATCACAGCCCGGCAGGTACCGTCTTTCAGATTCTGATAGATTTGTTTTTTATCCTTTGCCGGCGTACTTCCGGTCAGAAGACAAAGTCCATGATCCAGACCATTCGCTTCAAGAACAGCCTTCATTCCTTCAT
>CACZPF010000464.1 GCA_902782975.1 uncultured Lachnospiraceae bacterium | reverse complement strand
GAGTTTTCTGATAATAGAGCGGATCTCCAGAATCTGCTCCGGATCCAGGCCTACGGTCGGTTCATCCAGAATGATGACCTCGGGAGACCCCAGCATCACCTGAGCGATTCCAACTCTCTGTCTGTATCCTTTGGACAGATTTTTGATCAGCCTTTTTTTCATGTCCGTCAGCATCAGCTGATCCATGACCCGACGGATCTGCTCTTTTCTTTGCGAATGCGGGATCTTTTTCAGTTCCGCTACAGTCAGAAGATATTCTCCGACTGTCATATCCACATAAAGCGGTGGGGTATCCGGCAGATAACCCGTATACTTTTTCGTCTCCTCCGGCTCCAGCGTCATGGAATGCCCATCGATCCTGATATCGCCGGACGTCGCTCCAAGATAGCCTGTCAGCATATTCATAGTGGTTGATTTTCCGGCTCCGTTCGGGCCGAGGAGACCATAGATCTTCCCTTTTTCAAGCGTAAAAGACAGATCATTAACAGCATAATGACTGCCATATCTCTTAAACAGATGGTCAACTTCTATCATACTATTTCCTTAATGCGGCGCCTTGTGCCGCCGGACGTCACTATTCATGACCCCTTCTGGTGACATCTTCCTTTTATAGTCAGCGACAAGTCTTTTCTCTCGCTGACTATACAGTTTTTGAATAAAAAAGATGTCTGCCCTCAAAAGGGCAGACATCCCGCAAAATCAAATCAAATGAATCAAAAACGGTAAATCAAAGCTTGTCAGCCCACTCTGCCATGTTGTTCTTGTCAAATACATACGGAATACCGGTCAGAACGCCTGTGCCGCCGTCTGCATCAGCTTCTGCGGTAAAGGTTTCCTCGGCATACTCGCCCCATGCCTGCATGGTAACGGTAGAGCCTTCAGTTCCGTCAAATCCGTCGTTCTGAACTGCCATCTGGATAGCAGCAGTGGAAGCGCCAAGATGAGAAACATCCCACAGCATCATGTACGGGCAGACAAAGGAGAATTCATCATCTTCCGGGCTGGTGGGCATATAGGGAGCCATCTCGCTGGGAAGTCCAAGACCTGTCAGCTTAATATCAACGCCGGCCTGCTTCAGAACTTCGCCTGCAGCTGCGATACCAACAGTGGTCGGGGAAATGATAACATCAACCTTATTTTCAGCTACGAATGCAGTAGCTTCCTGGGTAGACTTAACAGCTTCGTCGTTGCCGTACTTCTTGTCAAGTTCCGGAGAAACCTTGCCGGCATAGATGTCTTTGGAAAGTTCTTTTTCCATTTCAGCGATCCAGCCATTCTGAACCGGGGTATCGATACCTGCGGAAAGAACGCCGATCTTAATTTCTTCGCCATCATAGTCTGCCAGAGCAGCTTCTACGGTAGCAGCCATGTCGCCGTCAGCGGAATCAAACGGAACGCCCAGCTCGATCAGAACTGCTGCACGAACCTGCATAGCACCGATATCAGCTGTGGAAGCCTGATTGTTGTGGGTGATACGGAAATCTGCAGAAGCCTTGGAGTCTACAGATACGATCGGGATATTAGCTTCTTTTGCCTTGGAGAATACTTCGTCAAATCCGGTATCGCCATTGGTAGAAATGGAGATGGATTTTGCGCCCTGGGTGATCGCCTCGTCGAGAAGCTGAACCTGTGCTGCTACGGTTGTCTCTGCCGGAGATTTTTCTGTACAGTTCTCGCCAACCTGCTCCATGTAGCTGGAGAAACCGTCATACATGATAACACCGAATGCATTGCCGACAGACTTGAACATGAATACATGAGATCCGGAAACCTCAGAGGTATCGCCTGCTGCCAGAGCCGGTGCTGCCATAGCCAGGGTCATGATTCCCGCGAGGCCAAGGGCTGCGAACTTCTTTACGTTTTTCATTTTGTTTTCCTCCTTTGGAATATGTAATATGTTTATTATATAGCAGCAGGTGCCTGTTTACAACACATTCCGGCATCTGCCGCTATGATAATACAAATAATAATTCTTATGCACTGCTTCGGAGCATAAACCTTATTTTGCAGAATATCTTGCTTTGGCACGGGCTTCGTCTGCTTTCTGCTCTTCCCAGAGCTTTGCACTCTCTGCATCGCACTCCTTTTTAAGAGAAGCGATCTGACCCTGCAGTTTCGAAATTTCCTGGGATTTTCCGGATTTTCTGCAGGCAGCGATCTGTTTTTTCAGATCTTTGATCTGCTCATTTGTCCGGTCATTCAGTGCCTCAATATTCTTATTGCTGTGATACAGCGTACGCAGCTTGATATCCTTGATCATCTGCTTATTGATCGTGGAGATCAGGATCGTGATGATCAGGATCACGCCTGTAAAGATCTTCTTGGAGTTCGGGTCCACACCCAGAAGGCCGAGGGTGTAGGTCAGGAACGCCATAATAAACGTTGCGATGATCGGACCATACATTTTTCCCTTGCCGCCGTTGGTAGAAATACCGCCGAGAACCGCACAGGCGATCGCCGTCATCTCATAACCGGTACCCATGGAAGAAGAAACACCGCCGCCCATACGCCCGATAAAGAAGATCGATCCGATGCCTGCCATAAAGCCCATCAGGATGAAAACTTCCATCTTGATCTTAAACACGCTGATACCGGAATAATTCGCACAGGTCGGATTATTTCCCACGATATAGACCTTCCGTCCAAATGGAGTCCTGTGCAGGATAAAACAGAAGATCACGCCCATGATCAGGAACAGGATCATGGAAAGCGGGATCGGGCCTACATTGAACCAGCCGATCTTATTGTACCACTTCGGGAAATTCTTGAGTGAATTTTCGCCCAGAATGATCTCAACAATACCACGGTAAAGCATTGATGTCGAAATCGTGGTGATAACAGCCGGCATCTTGATAAAGGCAACACAGAAGCCATTGAAAGCGCCGCATACCATGCAGATCAGAATTCCGCAGATAACGGCAATGACCCAGGGAACCCCCTTGTCCATCAGAAGACCGGTAACCATGCCGCCCAGGATCATCTGGGATGCCACAGATACATCAATATCGCCAAGCAGCAGGATGAAAACCATACCAAGCACCAGAGGCGAAACATCCAGACCTGCATTGATAATGGACTGGATCGTTCCCTTCTGGAAAAACAGATCGCTTCTGAATACTGCAAGGATCAGATTCAGCAGTACGAGAATATAGACAAGGATCATTTCCCATTTAACGAGAAATTTGGATAATACAAATCCTTCCTTTACAGAAAGGTCCCGATCATAATTACTTCCTGGCATTAGATCAAAGCACCCCTTTCTCTAAGAGCCTGTCTTTCAGCAGAACGCTCTGTGAAATAGTTGATCGCGACAGCCACGATGATAATGCCGCCCTGCAGGGCCTTCTGCCATACACTCATGCCCGGGATCATACTGATAAAACTGTTGATGACAGCCATGATGATCACACCGAGTGCTACACCGTCCATACGGCCTTTGCCGCCGGTGATGGCGGTTCCGCCAAGCACACAGATCGCTATGGCAGTCATTTCAAAACTCTCTGCCATGCCGTAATATCCGATGGCATAGTTTGCTGTATTCAGCATGCCGGCCAGGCCTGCCATTGCACCGCAGATCGTAAATGCATAAAAGGTAACTTTCGGCTCCTTGATACCGGCGACTGCAGAAGATTCACGGCTGGTACCGATCGCGTAGATACGGCGTCCGGGCGCTGTAAATCCGAGGAAGATCCCGATCACGATCATGATCAGCACGACCCACCATACCAGCATCGGGATGCCGAAAACCTTGCCGATTGCCCACCAGCGGTAGGAATCCACGTACTTGGCAGCAAACCACCATTCCCCACCGGATACAAGGAAGGCTAGTCCACGGTAGATATACATGGTACCCAGTGTACAGATCATGGGAACCATGTGAAGATATCCTACCAGGAAACCGTTCAGTGCTCCGCAGAGAGCGCCGAGCAGGATGGAGAAAATAAAGAACACGATTCCCGGAACTCCCGGATTCGCACAGGATATCTTGGTGCAGATGATTCCGACAAAGGCCAGCTGGGACGCGATGGAAATATCAATGCCGCCCGTCAGAATAACGACAAACTCACCGACTGCCAGAAGTGCATAGATCGCGTTGTTCTGCAGTGTGTTGATAAGCATAAACTTGGTAAACAGCGTCGGTGTCAGGATCTTGGCCGCAGCAAGCAGGATGAGCAGCACAACGATCAGACCCGTGTTTCGGGATCTCAACAGTTTTTTCATGCGGTGGCACTCCTTTCTTTCAGCGAAGCCTCCAGAATCATTTCCTGCGTGGTGGATTTTACATCGTCAAATTCTGCCGTCACACGGCCGGCTTTCATAACGACGATCCGGTCCGCCACACCCAGAACCTCCGGCATCTCAGAGGAAACCATGATGATCGCATAGCCTCTGCATGCCAGGTCATTCATGATCTCGTAGATGGAGTACTTGGCGCCTACGTCGATACCCTTGGTCGGCTCGTCCATGATCAGAACCTTCTGCTCGGCACTCAGCATCTTGGCCACAACGACCTTCTGCTGATTACCGCCGGAAAGCGAGGACGGCGGAGCCGTGATATCATTTGCTTTCAGCTGGATCTTCTTGCACAGAGTGATGGCGTTTTCCATCTCGGCTGCCACATCCAGCTGGCCTCCCTTTACAAACTGCTTCATGGTTGAGGAGGACACATTCTGATAGATCGGAAGTTCATTGACAAGACCCTCTGTCTGACGGTTTTCCGGCAGAAGGCCGATTCCCAGAGCAAGAGCATCGATGGGGCTCTTGATATGAACTTCTTTTCCTTCCAGACGGATATGGCCGCTGTCCGGTGTCATGATGCCGTATATATTCTGACAGACCTCGGTACGTCCCGCACCGACAAGACCTGTAAGAGCAAGGATCTCTCCTCTTCGCACATTGAAGGAAACGTTCTTAAAATAGCCTTCCTTGGAAATGTCATCCACTTCCAGGACCACATCCCCGATCTTCGCGGTCTTTTCCGGATACATGGCTGTCAGTTCACGGCCAACCATGGCTTTTACAAGAGCCTGATTGGTGATGCCGTCAACGTCCCATGTTCCCACGTATGTAGAATCACGGAAAACCGTTACACGGGATGCCAGTTCATACATATCTTCAAACCTGTGGGTGATAAAGATAATAGAAACGCCTTTATCCCGCAGATCCTTTGCGATCCTGTACAGCTGCAGACATTCATTCCTCGTAAGAGAAGCTGTCGGCTCATCCATGATCAGGATCCTTGCATCTCTTGACAGGGCTTTGGCGATCTCGACCAGCTGCTGTGCCGCAACAGAAAGAGTTCCCATAGGCTTGTTCACATCGATTTCGGAAGAAAGAGGCCCGATCAGTTCCTTTGCCTTTTTGCGCATGGCGCCCCAGTCATAGAAACCGAACTTATTCTTGATCTCCTGTCCCATGAAGATATTTTCAGTCACTGTAAGGTCTGGGAAAGAAGTAACATGCTGATAAATAGCCGCAATTCCTTCTTTGGCAGAATCCTCCGTATTACGGAAGGTGACCCTCTCGCCCTCCAGAAGCATGGTTCCGCTGTCCGGCTGATGAACGCCGGTGATAACCTTGATAAAGGTCGATTTTCCCGCTCCGTTTTCACCCATCAGAGCATGAATCTCGCCTTTTTTCAGTTGAAAATGAACTCCGTTCAAAGCTCTTACACCGCCGAAAGTCTTAACCACGTCTTTCAGCTCCAAGACATATTCACTCATTCCCGGTGAATTCTCCTTTCCTGAATTATTATAAGAAATAATATTTGAAATTATATCAGAAATCTAATTGATCAGGACTTAAAAATCGTAGCCAGTCTCTGTATAATATACGTTGTGCCCGTTCTCACTGACAGTAATTCCGTCAATCCCGCTGACCGAAAAGCTGTCATCCAGCTCATTTCCTTCCAGGATATATCTGGCTGTTGCGATCGTAAGATATCCAAGATTATTGACATCCCACAGACATCCACAATCCAGAGATCCGTCCTCACGATATTCCATGCAGTCATCCTTCATGCCGTTCGCAACCAGTGCTACCTGATCCTGAAGCCCTTTTTCGCGGATAGCTCTCGCGCACCCTGGTGCGGTCGGTGTCGAATATCCCAGAATTCCCTTAAGATCCGGATAGGAGTCCAGAATCTGAAGAGTGATCTTATAAGCTTTGTCTTCGCTTTCATCTGTCGGGATCGGAATGGCTACCAGCTCAAGATCCGGGTATTGAACCTCGGCATATCTTCTTCCGTAATCGATCCAGGAATTCAGATTGGCAGCATCCATACCGCCCGTAATAATCGCATACTGTCCTTTTTCTCCCATGGCCTCAACCAGCTTATCTACCATGTGTTCGCCAAATTCTTTGTCATGAACATTGTAGATCGAGGCACTGGTCACTGCTTCTCCACACTGGCTGTCCCAGTCGAGTACAACGATGCCTTTCTCCTTTGCTTCCAGCATGGCCGCGCCAACCTGGGCCATGTCATTGGCTGCCACACAGATCGCATCCACGCCCTGTTCCGCAAATTTCTCGATTAATGCAACCTGCGCTTCAGAAGAAGGTGTATCAGGCCCCTCGTAGATCACCTGCACGCCCAGATCCTCTCCGGCTTTCATCGCTCCCTCTTCTGCCATAGAAAAAAAAGCGATCCCTTCCATTTTAGGGATCATTGCCACCGTATAGCTGCCTTCAGACTTTGATGCCTCTTCTGCCGGAACCTGGATCCCTCCTGAAACAAACATAATGCCTGCTGCAACAAGCGCTGCTATGCTGCAATAACGAAAATTCATCAAATTACCTCCTTCTGATATAGTAGTCATTATAGAAAATGACCAAAATTATTATATCTTATTCCACAACTTTTGTAAAGAAAAAAGGAGAATTATTCAAATTTACCTTTTACTATATACAGAGACCAGCAGTTCTCTCATGTTTCCGGCAAATTTCCGATGCCCTGCCTCGCTGAAATGTACCTGGTCATAAGCGAGATCGATGTCCCAGGAAGCTGCATCTGCAAAACGAACACCCTTATCTTCTGCGCAGGCCTTCATTTTCCTGTTCATCTGAATGGATTCCTCGTAAAAAGCTCTGGAATCGGGATCAGATGATTCTTTTTTTCCGACACAGGGAGGAGCTATAATAAGGATCCTCTCTTTTGGCAGGTTCTGCAGGAGAAAATCCAGAAATGCCGGCAGCCTTTCTGCTGCTTTTAAGCCGTCCGGACGGGCGCTGCACAGCAGATCATTGGTTCCCAGCATGACAGCAAAAATCCCGTCATCTCCCAGATACTTAAATAGGCTGAGGAGCAGGTCCTGAGGCAGGCGAAGATCAGGCAGCCGTCTCCCGTTCAGGCCTTCCGGAATGATTTTGAATTCTTCACCCAGGCTTTTCTGCAAAATAGAAGTCCATCGCAGGTCCTCTCTGTACCGTCCTTCGCCATAATCGGCCGGATCGAAACCATACGTATTCGAATCACCATAAAATAAAATTCTTTTCATAAGTAAGTCCTTCTGTCAGCGCTGCTCCGTTCCTCATGTGGGACGTTCACCATAAGGAAAAGGCCTGCTCGTGGGAACACGGCAGGCCTCCCTTCCGGCAATAAACACGCATGGCTTCACTACGTTCCCGCCATGCTCCCGCATTCGGAACTTTCGCAGCGCAAAATGCGCGCTGCTCCGTTCCTCATGTGGGACGTTC
>CACZPF010000463.1 GCA_902782975.1 uncultured Lachnospiraceae bacterium | reverse complement strand
TACATGCTCACCGCTTTTGACTTCGACCGGGATCAGTTTCCCATCGATTGAAATGATGAAATCAACTTCCTTGGTTCCTTTATCATTTCGCCAGAAATATGGTTTAAAGCCAGAACGGGTCAGTTGTGTATTCACATAGTTTTCAGTCATGCCGCCCTTGAAATCCGCCAGTTCATTCTCCATATACAGGACATCCTCCGCCCGGATATCCTTTTGCGCACACAGCAGGCCTGTATCGGAAAGATAAATCTTAAAATCATCGATGTCCTTATAATTCTCCAGTGGTTTCATAACAGATTCTGCCCGGTATACCCTGAAGAGCAGATTAGCAGAAACAAGCCATTCAATTGCGTTTTCATATTCAGCTGCCCGGGCGCCGGTTTTGATCATTTTATACTGAAAGCGCGTATTCTTCTTGGAAAGCTGCACTGCTGCTGTGCCATAAGTCAGACGGGTTTTTTTGATCTCCGTGGCGTTATCCTGATACTTGCTCATGTCGTCAAGATAATCCATCTGGATCGTGTCCAGAACGTGGCGGACCTGCGTATAGTCCCGGGTATCAATAAACCGGGCTACGGCTTCAGGCATCCCGCCGACCGCAAGATACTGTCGATACTCCTGCAGCGCGGCCTCATGCAGGGCAGCCGGCATGGGGGCGTTTCCCTCATAACATTGACGGATCTGCCGGACCAGCTCCTCCTCCCCCAGTGCAAGGAAAAACTCCTCCATATCCATCGGATACATGGTGTAACGGTCCACCTTTCCCACCGGGAACGCATACCTTTCCCGATTGACGGCCACGCCAAGCAGACTGCCCGCCGCAATGACGTGATATTCAGGAGCTTCCTCGCAAAAAAACTTCAGCGATGTGACCGCGCGCTCGCACAGCTGGATCTCATCAAACACGACCAGGGTATTCCCCTTTGTTATCGTCTGCCCGCTGATGTGAGAAAGGATCGGCAGCAGATAAGACGGGCTGATGTTTTCGGCAAACGTTGCAGCCAGTTTTGTGTTGGTCTGGAAATTGAAATAGGCGACGTTGTCATAGTGCGTTCTGCCAAATTCCAGGATCGCATAGGTCTTGCCGACCTGTCTGGCTCCCTGAACAATAAGCGGTTTCCTGTATTTACTGGCCTTCCATTCCTCCAGATACGTGGAGATCTTTCGGTACATATACATAGCCCTTCCTCCTCCATGGAATATAACACAATAATATCATAGTATAACGCGCTTTCCAATGTTATATTATCGATTTTATCGCATTATATTCTCGTGTATTCTCTCGGATTATCGCACTATTGTCCTTTCTTAATGACTAAAAATGCAGCATTCTGCGCCTTCCAGTCATGTTTGTTGATTTACAAGGTCCAAAAATAAAGACAAATATAACTCTGTGATAACTGCACTGTCGGCAAGAGAAATATCAAAGAGCTCCTCTATCTGTTTTAAACGATAAGACACCGTATTTCGATGAATATGCAGCTTCTCTGCAACTATTCCGATATCCATTTGATTCAAAAGATACGATCGTAATGTCGGTATAAAATCGTTGTCATGTATCTTCTCATAATCTAATATTTTCACTATCAGTTCACTTTTATATTTGTCAGGTATTGACTGCCTGGCAGCAGAAAGAAAGAAAAACGGAGTTTTATACTTCCCCTCATATAACATCGGTGAGGTATCCCCTATGCTCTCTGCCATTATCAAAATAGATTGCAAACGACGAATAGCATTCGGAAAATCCGTTATCTGTGTCAAAGGCTCACTGATTACTTTTTTGGCTTCAGGCAAAAACTCTAAAACCTTTTTTAACTTTTCAAGTTCGTCTCCCGCTAAAAGAACCGCAACCCCCTCAAGCCATTCGGTACACCATATATCATTATCTTTGGAGCAAAAAGCATATAGGGTACCACTTACCTGCTTTAATAATTCAGTGTTTCGCGCTTGAATCCAAACAGCCCGCCAAGATGTAATATCCTTCATCCGAAAACCATATGTTAAAAACTGCTGATACTCCGGGAGAATTAGTAGTGTCAACAAGTTTGTGTAACCATTTGTGACCGTAGTTCGTCGAACATCTCCAGCAGCTCGGCCTGAGCCTGGGCGAAGCCC
>CACZPF010000462.1 GCA_902782975.1 uncultured Lachnospiraceae bacterium | reverse complement strand
GGGGAGAGATCCCGCCCGTCCGTATATTTGACCGCACCACCCGCACCGAAGCTCTGGACCGCCGCGAACTGATGGAAGTCTGGGATGACATGCGCTTCTACGAAGGATAAAGAGACAGGGGACGGTTCTCTGTCTCCTTTTTCAGAAAATTCAAAAAAAGGAGACAGAGAACCGTCCCCTGTCTCTTTTTCAAGGAGGGATTTCAAAAGATGCAATCGGATTTTTCCAGGACTAACTGGATCTGGACTCAGACCCCGGAATCAGAAGACCGTACTAAACCTGTCATCGTTTATTTCAGAAAAGAATTCACACCGGATTCCGACTTTACGGGGAATCTTAAAATATCCGCCAACTGCCGCTACAAGCTGTACATCAACGGCAGGTTCGTACAGGAAGGACCCCAGAAGGGGCATATCGAGGCAGCTTATAAGGACCCTGCCTGCATCAGGCCGTACATGAAGGAAGGCACGAATGTGGCAGCTGTCCAGGTACTCTACTACCCGGAGGATGCTGCCCAGCGCAATGACAGTCTCTATTACAGCCCGTTCCCATGCCTGTATGTGGAGGATCTGCCCTGTGCTTCCGACGGATGGAAATACGCGGCCGCATCCCATATCCGGATCACGGGAGAACCCTTTGTTCCCGCGCCGATCCATGGTTCGGAGATCGTGAACGGCGATCCGGCTTTTGCAGGATGGATGGACCCGGGATTCGACGACAGCAGGTGGCAGGACGCAAAGCCCTATACCTTTTTTGATGTACAGAAGCCGGTCGCGCCGTTCAACCTGCTGGACCGGACCATTCCTGCCATGGAACATCATCCGGCTGTTTTTAAAGAAGTCGTATGCGTGCGGGAATCGGCCGCGCAGACACATGAATCCTTACAGGAGCAGTGGACAAAAATGCTGGCGGAGGAGACAGGGGACGGTTCTCTGTCTCCATTGCCAGAATATTCAGAAAAAGGAGACAGAGAACCGTCCCCTGTCTCCTCCATCGAAATTCCTGCCAACACGACGCAGATCGTGGAAATTTCCGCCGGAGAAGAAATGTGCGGCTATCCCATCCTGGCCCTTGCCGGGGGACGGGATGCCCGGATCGAGATCCTGTATTCCGAAAGCTACGGGGTCGCACAGGAGCCTGTCATGACGCCCATGGGGCTTCGTAATCTTCCCCCGATAAAAAAAGACCGGACAGACTATGTAAACGGCATTCTCTTTGGCCCGTCCGATATCTACACCGCCGGCGGATATGGCACGAGAGAAAAGCCGGAACTATATGAGCCGTTCCTGTTCCGCACCTTCCGCTATATCCAGATCAAGGTGTCCACACACGATCAGGGCATGTCCATCCTCCGTTACAGTTACCGCACCACCGGCTATCCGCTGGAAGTAAAAACAGACCTTACCTTCTCTGACGAGACGATGAACAAAATATGGGATATCTCCCTTCGTTCTCTGAAGCGCTGCATGCACGAAACCTACGTGGACTGCCCGTTCTACGAACAGCTCCAGTACACCATGGATTCCCGTGCGGAGATGCTCTTTACCTATGCCGTATCCGGCGACGACCGTCTGGCAAGGCAGTGCATCGAATCCTTCCGCCGTACGCAAAGAAGTGACGGCATCCTGCAGGCCAGTGCTCCGGCGCAGGGTGTCAATGTCATTCCCGGATTTTCCATCTTCTACATTCTGATGCTCCATGATCATATGATGTACTTTGGTGATAAGGCACTCATCCGGGATCATTTCGGGTGTATGGACCGCGTGCTGGAATTCTTCCGGAACCATCTGACTGAAAAAGGCCTGGTCGGTGATGTAGGCGGTATTTTATTCGAAGCTCCCTACTGGTCCTTTATCGACTGGACAGCGGAGTGGGACAATACCATTGGCGTTCCGTCTGCCAAAAAACTGGGTGATCATTCCATCACCATGGAGAGTATGCTGTATCTGTATGGTCTGAAAAAAGCCGCTGGCCTTGCGGACTACATCGGCCGCACAGGCGTGGCGGAAGAATATCGGAAACGGGCTCAGGATCTGTCATCTGCCATCCTTCGGTGGTGCGTGGACAAGGATGGGCTCTTCCTCGACGGGCCAGGACTCAGACCTGAGGCTGACGTTGTCTGCGCGCCGTATTACAGCACCCACTGCCAGGTATGGGCCGTTCTGAATGACCTGGTTTCCCCGGAAACCGGCCGCCGGAATCTCGAACGCACCCTGTGGAAGAAAGGCGTTCCGCAGTGCTCTGTATCCATGAGCTTCTACCTTCTGGAAGCTCTCCATAAACTCGACTGGATGGAAAAAGCCGATGCCCTGTGGGATCCCTGGCGCACCATGATCCAGAACAACATGACCACCTGCGCTGAAAACTTTACAGACCAGCGAAGTGACTGCCATGCCTGGGGAGCGGCGCTTCTCTACGCAGCCCCCGCCTTCTATCTCGGCATCCGCCCCACCTCTCCCGGTTTCGCCGCCTGGGAGCAGAAACCTTCCCTCGGGCATCTGTCCTGGATCCATGGACAGGTTCAGATCGGCGGAAAGGAAAACTCAGAGACGATCCTTTTGTAAAAGAAAAAAAGACAGGGAGGATAAACATGAAAAAATACCTTGTACGTACAGATATCGAAGGAATCAGCGGAATCGTAAGTTACGATCAGGCAACACCCGGAACAGAGGAGTATCCGGAAGGCCGGGAATTATTCATGGGCGACCTGCTTGCTCTGATCAAAGGCCTTAACGACGGCGGCGCAGATGAGATCTATCTCTATGATGAACACTGCGAAGGCCGGAATATCCAGATAGACAGACTTCCTGCAAATGTATTTACCTATGCGGGAAAGCCGCCTTATACGCCCACATGGGCAGGCGGACTGGACAAATCCTTTACCGGACTTATCCTGCTGGGATTTCACTCAAAGGCAGACAGCGGCCAGAACCTGTTAAACCACTCTTACGAGTCAGATATCAGGAATATTGATATCAATGGTCTTTCCGTAGGAGAGATCGGGAATGAAACAGCCATTGCCGGTGAGACAGGTGTTCCGCTGCTGATGGTAACTGGTGATTCCGAAGGAATAAAAGAAGCCGAACGCCTGGTTCCTGGTGTGCGGGGCGTTGTTGTAAAAGAATCCTGCAGCGAATTCGGAGGCATGTGCTATCCGACAGTCCTCACACATAAATGGATCTACGAGGAAGCCAGACGCCTCGTAAGCAGTACAGATCTGCCGGCTCCCTTTATGATCAGCGGGCCGGTGGTTATGAACATCCAGTTCTACGAAACAGAATTTGCCGCCAAATATAAAGCCCGCTATGGAGAAGCCGTTTTTCAAGGAGAAACCGTTCTCTCCTGCTGGGCTTCGTACCTGAAAAACAAACAGGATCTTTTTTCTCCCGTCTTATGACAAAAATCGGGCAATATTGAATAGATTTGCGTTGGTTTTCTTTTTCATTTTCGGATATGATATTTTCTGTGTGTGTTTCTGGTGACGATGATTTTTACAGGATATTTTAAAGGAGGTTTTCAATGAGCGTAGACTTGAGTAAAATGCCCAGACTTGGATTCGGCCTTATGCGTCTTCCGGAAAAAAACGGCTCCATAGATCTGGAGCAGGTCAACCGCATGGTGGACCATTACATGAAAATGGAACACCGCTACTTTGATACAGCCTATGTGTATCATGGCGGGAAATCCGAGACAGCAGCAAGAGAAGCGCTTGTAAAGCGCTATCCGAGAGACAGCTTTATGCTGGCCACAAAGCTTCCTGCATGGGAAATCAGGCAGGAAAGCGATGTAGAAAGAATCTTCAGCGAGCAGCTGGAGCGATGCGGTGTTGATTATTTTGATTTCTACCTCCTTCACTCCATAGAAGACGGTTCTAACTATGACACCTATGTAAAATACGATTGTTTTAACTGGGGAATGCAGAAAAAAGAAGAGGGCAGGATCCGTCATTTTGGCTTTTCATTTCACGGAAGCCCGGAACTGCTGGAAGAGATCTTAAAGGCTCATCCTGAGATCGAATTTGTACAGATCCAGCTGAACTATCTGGACAGAACCAACCCGGTAGTAAGATCCGAAATGCTTTACAACATTCTTCGCGAAAGAAATATCCCGATTATTGTTATGGAACCCGTCAGAGGCGGAATGCTCGCTGACATGGGGCCCGAGATCAACGCGAAGTTTAAAGCAGAGCGTCCGCAGGAGTCTGTCGCATCCTGGGCATTACGATTTGCCTCTTCTCTCCCGGGCGTAATGACCGTTCTTTCGGGAATGTCCAATGAAGAACAGATCCTGGACAACATCCGGACCTTTACCGATTTCGAACCAATCTCCGAAAAAGAGCTGGCTATTATTGACGAGGTGACCCGGGAAGTGATCAGCATTCCCCAGATCGGATGTACTGCATGTAAATACTGTACACCGGGATGTCCTCAGAGTATCAGCATTCCCGATGTTTTCCGGACGATCAATACGCTGCGCCGTTATCCGGATGACTGGAGATCCAAAAACTTCTACTCCGGACTGACCAGACGTTCCGGCAAAGCCTCTGACTGTATCGCCTGCGGACAGTGTGAAAGCGTATGTCCTCAGCACCTGCCCATCATAGAGCTGATGAAAGAAGCCGCCGGGATCCTGGACATGAAGAAATAAAAAAGACACCTGTTACCTGTTTAATTTCCGGAAATCCCTGGGCGAATATCCCGTGATATCGTGAAAAGCCTTGTTAAATGCCGTTGTGGACTGAAATCCCGCAGCGAAGGCACACTCTGTAATCGAAAGATCCTTGTTGAGAAGCAGGCTGGCTGCTCTTCTGACCCGGATATTTGACAGATATGCAGGAAATGATATATGCATGCACTGCTTAAAAAGCTTTGAAAAGTAAAATGTGCTGAGTCCTACATACCCGGCTACCTCGGCCTGGGTAATGTTTTCGGCAGACTTTTCCGC
>CACZPF010000461.1 GCA_902782975.1 uncultured Lachnospiraceae bacterium | reverse complement strand
CTCTTTTCATAAGGAGGCAGCACACTCACACCGCCCACATTGCGGTCCAGATCCCAGGGAATACCGATCCCGATATGTGTATTCAGACGCAGCGGCTGATACTGTGTGAGAACACCGACTGTGTCAATACCGGAATTGATACAGTTGCTCAGGGGGAAGTCAATGATTCTGTATTTCCCTCCGAAGGATACAGCAGGCTTCGCTACTTTTTCAGTAAGAACCCCCAGTCTGCTTCCCTGCCCCCCCGCGAGGAGCATCGCAATCATTTCTTTTTTTATCATGCAAACACCTCTTTAATCATTGATAACCCGCCGGCACATACGGCCGTGTATGCGGTACACACGGATCCTGCCGGAGTATAAAAATATGTCTAATTGTATTTTTCATTATAGCACATGTTTCCCTGCTTGTGAACATTATTTACAATTATTTTAGCCCATCCATGCTTTTTTTGTCACAATTCACAGCAGGTTCAAATCATAGGGTTTCCCAGCCTTCCTGACTGCGCCCTGCGGACATCCCCTGTATAGTAATCCTGTACGAAAATCGGCACAAAAGAAAATCTTTTCATTTTGCCCGTTAAGAGGTATAATATAAACCCGAACTGATTTTTATGAAAGACGATCCGTTTCCGTACAGGACGACGCCAAAATAACTTATCACGAATATCCTAATAATTCAAGGGGAGATATATATGTACCAGATTAATTTTAAAGAGCCGCTCCATGTTCATTTTATCGGGATCGGCGGAATCAGCATGAGTGGCCTTGCCGAGATCCTTATGAAGGAAGGTTTTACCGTTTCCGGCTCTGACCAGCAGGAAAGCGCACTGACCCGCCATCTTGCTGAGAAAGGTGCCTCGGTCTTTTACGGCCAGAAGGCTTCCAACATTCATCCCGATATGGACCTTTTTGTTTATACGGCTGCCATTCATGAAGATAATCCCGAATTTGCGGCCGCCAGGGCTTCCGGCCGTCCCATGCTGTCCCGTGCGGAGCTTCTCGGACAGATCATGAAAAATTACGGCACCTCTGTTGCTGTTGCCGGTACCCACGGGAAGACGACGACCACTTCCATGCTCTCGCACATCCTGCTCGAAGCACAGGCCGATCCCACCATCAGTGTCGGCGGCATTCTTCCGGCGATCGGCGGTAATATCCGTGTGGGAAATTCAGACACATTTATCACCGAAGCCTGCGAATATACGGACAGCTTTTTATCCTTTTTCCCGACGATGGAGATCATCCTGAATATGGATGCCGATCATCTGGACTATTTCAAAAATATTGAGAACATCCGCCGTTCCTTCCGCAAATTTGCCTGTCTTCTGCCCGATGAGGGGACCCTCATCATCAATACGGATACACCGGAATATGAACAGGTCATAAAGGATCTTCCCTGCCGGGTAATTACTTATGGTCTTTCACATCCCGCAGAATACCAGGCCGCAGATATCACCTGGGATAAATACGGGAGACCTTCTTTTAAAGTTGTCCGGAACGGGCAGAAATCCTTCTGCTGCTATCTGAAAGTCCCGGGGATCCACAATGTTTCCAACGCTCTTGCCGCCATCGCGGCGGCCGAAGCCCTCGATATCCCGCAGGATGTGATCATAAGAGGCCTGGGTGCATTTTCCGGGACTGACCGGCGCTTCCAGCTGAAGGGAACCGTGGGCGGCGTTACGATCATTGACGACTACGCACACCATCCGACAGAGATCAAGGCGACCTTGGAAGCTGCCGCAAACTATCCGCATCAGAAGATCTGGTGCCTGTTTCAGCCGCACACCTATACCAGAACCAAGGCACTTCTGACGGAGTTTGCCGAAGCTCTCACTCTCGCTGATCATGTTGTTCTTGCCGATATTTATGCCGCAAGAGAGGTCAATACCATCGGCATTTCCTCTTCGGACCTGCAAAAGGCGATCCAGGAGAGAGGAACCGAGTGCGCCTATTTTGAAACCTTTGATGAAATTGAAAATTATCTGCTCTCCAGCATGCAGGCCGGGGACCTTCTGATCACGATGGGAGCCGGAGATATTGTCAAAGTCGGGGAGCATCTGTTGGGGAAATAACCATGTCCGATATTCAGCTTCAACCATCCATGCACCCGGCGGAAACTTTGGTTTCCAACCTTTTTATTGATAAATTCATGCCCCAGGCCAACGGGGAGTTTGTCAAAGTATATTTATATCTGTTAAAAACCGCGCAGAATGCCGAGTCCTTCAGCCTTGAGCAGGCGGCCGACCGGCTTCAGTGCACGGAAAAGGATGTCTTAAGGGCGCTGAAATTCTGGGAGAAGCAGCAGATCGTTTCCCTCGCTTTTTCGGAAAAAAACGTTCTGAACTGTATTGAACTTCTTCCCGTACAGGACCGCAGAATCACGCAGAAAACAGGTGATCCCGGCGTAAAATCATCTTCCAGAGTCCTTTCTCCCGACCGGGTAAATGAACTGAAGAAGGATGAATCCATTATGCAGCTGCTGTATGTGGCCGAAGCCTATATGGGAAAAACACTCTCTCCCAATGAGATGCAGAAGCTCCTTTATTTTTATGATGAACTGGAATTTCCGACGGATCTCATCGAATATCTGATCATTTATTCGGTGGAACACGGCCACAAGAGCATCCGCTACATGGAAACTGTTGCTCTTGCCTGGAAGCAGGAAGGCATTACCACTCCGCAGATGGCCAAGGAGGCCAACCAGAATCACCACAAAGAATACTATGACATCCTGAAAGCGATGGGAATTACCGGCCGCAGCCCTGTTTCCGAGGAGATCTCCATCATGGATACCTGGCTTAAGGATTACGGGTTTGATATGGCGATCATCCGCGAAGCCTGCAGCCGTACGGTCATGCAGACGGGACAGGTTAGTTTCCAGTACGCGGACCGTATCCTTTCGGACTGGAGGGCGCAGAATGTGAAGACCCTGGAGGATCTTGTCCCCATCGACGAAGCGCACAAAAAGCAGCAGGCTGACAAGCCGCGCCTCCAGAGAAGCGCGCCGCGCAGAACTTCCAACCGGTTTAATAATTTCAACCAGAGGGATTATGATTTTTCAGCTTACGAAAAGCAGCTTCTCACCAATACTTCATCCGATGCAAATTCCTGATCAGTCCATTGCGAAGCGCCCTGCGGCGATCGTATTTCGCAGCTGCCTGACTACCTGTTATTATCAGAGGAGAGACCATGCCCTTACAAAATTCGCAATATGATGCCATCATGCGGGAATACAGCAGGCGGCAGAGCAGAAATGCCCGCATTCTCTCCGAGCGGCGTGCTGCTCTTCTGCAGAAGATCCCCCGCCTCGCTGAAATTGAAAATGAGACGGCATCTTTATCTTCCCGGCGTGTACGTGAGATGCTTACCGGCGGCAGTCCGGAAACGCATGAACTGCGCGCCTCTCTTAAAAAGCTTGATGAGGAAAAGAAATCGCTTCTTCAGAATGCCGGCCTGCCGACCGACTACCTCTCACTTCCCTGCGACTGTCCTTTGTGCAGGGATACCGGATTTATTAACGGACAGAAATGTTCCTGCTTCCGAAAGCTGGAAACGGACCTTCTCTATACCCAGTCCTCCTTATCTGAAGTCGTTAAAAAAGAACGGTTCGATACGTTTTCTCTTTCGTATTATTCCGATGAGATCCGGGACCCGGTGAGCGGTCTTACCCAGAGAGCACTGGCCAAAAAGGCACTGGAGAGCGCCGCGGCACTGTGTGATCATCTATCCGGAAAAGGCGTGCCCGGGATAGAAAACCTCTTTCTCTACGGTGATACCGGCGTAGGAAAAACTTTTCTCTCGCACGCTGCAGCAGGACAGGCTCTTCTGGAATCACATCCGGTCCTGTATTTCTCCGCCTTTGATCTGTTTGATCAGCTGGCAGGGAAGCAGTTTTATCATCGGGAAACAGAGGATGAAGAAGACCTGATCTATGACTGTGATCTTCTCATCATCGACGATCTCGGAACGGAACTTACAAATTCCTTTGTTTCTTCCGCTTTATTTCAGCTGGTCAACGAACGGATCCTTAAGAATCGCTCAACCATTATTTCTACCAATCTTAATCTTCAGGATTTTTCGGAAGTATATTCCGAACGGACGTTTTCAAGGATCGCCAGCCACTACTGCATCTGCAAGCTGGCTGGTAAGGATATTCGTATTCAGAAAAAATTTGCAGGAGGTTTTTAAGTATGGCGCAGGATATTAAAAGTCTTGATTCGCTCCCTGTCGGGAGGCTCGGCCTGATTCCGCTGGAAAGCATCCGGACGCTGGGCAGCAAAGTCGACAAATGGCTTGTCCAGTGGCGCAGTGAACGGGACAGTTCAGCGATCAATTCTTTTTCTTTTGAGAAATATCAGAGAGATTCTTATTGTATTTCTGTTGAGAACCCCCGTTTCGGTTCCGGCGAGGGAAAATGTGTCATCAAAGAATCCGTCCGGGGGGATGATATTTATATTCTCGTGGATGTCTGCAACTACAGTCTGACTTACCGGATGGCCGGATACGAAAACCTCATGTCGCCGGATGATCATTTTCAGGATCTTAAACGGGTGATCGCAGCCATCGGCGGCAAAGCCCGGCGTCTGAATGTGATCATGCCCTATCTCTACGAGAGCCGTCAGAGTATCCGTACCGGCCGTGAATCTCTGGACTGCGCCACAGCGCTGCAGGAACTGATCAGCATGGGGGTAGAAAACATCATTACGTTTGACGCCCACGATTCCCGTATCCAGAATGCCACCCCTCTTCACGGGTTTGAGACGGTCCAGCCTTCTTATCAGTTTATTAAAGCGCTTCTTCGCTCCGTGAAAGGACTGAAGATCGATAATGATCATTTTATGATCATCAGCCCGGATGAAGGCAGTATGCACAGGGCTATCTATCTTGCCAATATTCTCGGCGTCGACATGGGGATGTTCTATAAACGGCTGGATTATTCCAGATATGTGGACGGGCGCCATCCCATCGCTGCCTACGAGTTTCTCGGTCCCAGGATCGAGGGCAAGGATGTGATCCTGATCGATGATATGATCTCTTCCGGTGATACGGTCATTCAGATCGCTTCCCAGCTTAAGGCACGTAAATGCGGCAGGATCTTCATCTGCAGTACTTTCGGCATCTTTACCAACGGGCTGGAGAAATTCGACGAAGCTTTTGCGAAAGGGCAGTTTGACAAGCTTCTGACTACGAATCTGGTGTATCAGAGTCCGGAGCTTCTTTCCAAACCGTACTATGTGTCCTGTGATATGAGCAAGTATATCGCGCTGATCATTGATACTTTGAATCATGATATGTCGGTGAGCCATCTTCTGAATCCGGTGGACCGCATTAAGAGGGCAGTGGATACATACAACAAAGAAGAAGCCGAAAGAAAGAAAAAAGAAAATAAATAAATAAAAGAAATTAATAAAAGAAATAAATAAAAGAGGATCTGCATAGACCAGACTGTCTGGTTTACGCAGATCCTCTTGTTGTTTTTGAAGTGGTCCCGGTCAGGGATGCAGTTCCTCCTTATCTTCTGCTGCCGGTTCTTCGAGAGTATTCCGGCCGGCAGGATCCTGCAGATAGAGGCGGGTGAAGGGAATGCCTTCGCGGGCCATGATGTCCATTTCCCGCCTGTTGCAGGTGCTGATGATGATCTGTCGTTTTTCGCGGTCCAGCCAGTGAAGGACACCGCTTAAGCGTTCTTCATCATACATGCCGAACACATCGTCCAGGATCACCGGGAAGGGTTCTTCCGGGGAGAACAGATCTCCGGCTGCCATTCGAAGGGCAAAGTAGATCTGCTCCAGCGTTCCGCGGCTTAAACGTTCCAGGGGTACTGTCCTCTCCTCTGTGTTGACGGACATATGGAAGTTCTCATCCATAAGGACCTCTTCGTATTTGCCGCCTGTTATATCGCACAGGATGTCAGATGTTCTTTCCCGCAGGGTATTTCCGAGTCTTGCATTGATGCTGCCGGAAAGGGACTCGATCGTTTCCAGAGCCAGGGTCAGGGCACTGGCTTCCACTTCTTCGGGAAAGACAAGGTTCTTCTGCCCTTCATATTCCAGATACTCTGCTTTCAGGTTCCGGAAAGTCCGGGCTTTTTCCTCGTAGATCTCGCGCAGGTTTTCCTGCTCCCAGGAGTACCGGCTGACCTCTTCCTCCCGGACTGCCCGCCTTTTTCTTATATGTTCCATCCTGCGGATGCTGAATTCCTGCCGCCTGTCAAGCAGCAGCCCTGCGAGAACCGCAGCCAGGCCCACCACAAAGAAGATGATCTTTTTTCCGTAGGATACAGGTGCCAGAATTCCCGTCAGAATACAGGCAGCGATCAGGACGGTGAACAGGATGCTGCAGATAAACCGCGTACTGCGTGCATTCTGTATG
>CACZPF010000460.1 GCA_902782975.1 uncultured Lachnospiraceae bacterium | reverse complement strand
GCAGAGCTGAACAATGAAAACCTGGAAGCACTGGAGAAGGGTCTTCCCAACCTGTTAAAGCACGTCAGCAACATCAAAAATGTTTACAAGCTGCCCTGCGTAGTTGCCATTAATGAATTCCCCACAGATACGAAGGCTGAACTTGACCTGGTCGAAGCAAAATGTAAAGAACTCGGTGTCAACGTTGCTCTGTCTGAGGTATGGGCAAAAGGCGGCGAAGGCGGTATTAAACTGGCTGAAGAAGTGATCCGCCTTGTCGAAGAACCGAATGACTTCTCCTATTCCTATGAACTGGAAGGTTCTATCGAAGACAAGCTGAATCAGATCGTTCAGAAGATCTACGGCGGCAAGGGAGTTGTTCTGACAGCCAATGCCAAAAAGCAGGCGAAGGAACTGGAAGCTCTTGGATTTGGCAGCTGCCCGATCTGTGTAGCCAAAACTCAGTACAGCCTGACAGATGACCAGAATAAGCTTGGTGCTCCGACAGACTTCGAAGTAACTGTTCGTAATCTGAAGATTTCTGCAGGTGCCGGCTTTATTGTCGCTCTGACTGGTGAGATCATGACTATGCCCGGTCTTCCCAAGGTTCCCGCGGCAGAAAAGATCGACGTAGACGAAAACGGCAGAATTACCGGTCTTTTCTAATTACCGGTCTTTTCTACGGAAGCGCCGACCCATTTGTTGTTTCCCTGACAGGGATCAGCAATTGATCTACTCGATATGATTTATTCTTAGGATGGGGATCTCGTTCCCTGTCAGATGCCCGCAGACCGTCTACCTGGTCTGCGGGCCTTTTTATGTTCCGATGGTAATTCTTTCCACGATGAGATGGATACGCGTCGCTTTTAAAGAAAAAAGCCCGGGAAGACAGCCTTCGTATAAATACGGCATTCTTCCCGGGCTTTTTCAGGTCAAGGTGACAAGAAAGAGTCTGCCATGACCGGAATATATTTTTCTCAGATGGAATTGCTTATTTCAGATGGAATTACTAGTTTCAGATGAAATTGCTTATTTCAGATAGAAAGCGCTGCTCTCTTCTTTTCAAGTCCGCAGATAATGTCATCTGCAAGTTTATCAAGATCAGTCTCTGCTGTAAAAGCAGCCTGCTCTGTGTTCTTCAGGCCAAGCTCTTCTGCTTTTGCCTGGGGATCGCCTTCGAAAGGCAGGAGACCCACATACACATCTACGCCAAGACCAAGGAATGTATTTCCAAGCTCCACAGCCTTTGCACTGGCTGCAGCCGCATCGACTCCCACGATCGGAAGAGCAGGAACAGGCAGACCCGAATCTCCGGAGACAGCGCCTGCAATGGTCACTACATTGCCGATCTTATCAAGGCTGCCAAGCGGCAGTACCGGCGGAATCTGTGCCAGATCGCAGACTCTTTTAAGACCTGCACCACAAAGGTCCTTGCTGGCCGGGTTCGTCAGATCCGCATCGACCGCAATAGCTACCGGATATCCAATGGTAAGAACCAGAATATCATTTGCGATCAGTTTTTTGATCAGTCCGGCATATTCATCCGCCGGGCGCCCTTCTGATCCATCTGTTCCCAGAAGCACAGCAACACCGCGAAGTACACCGGATGTAATACACTGGATCAGAGGCATTGTCGTTCCTGCAGCATCAACCTGACCATTCACAACACCATCCAGAGCCTTGATGATATCAGCTACTTCCAATCCTGGTAAATTACTAAGATCTGCCATAATAACTCTCCTTTTCTTATTTAAGTTTTAACAAAACGATTAAGTAATATTATACTCGTCCGTCCAAAATTAGTAAAGCTGTTTTTCTTAATTCAGGATTCTTACCCCAGATTTCCTTATCCAGATCATTTCATCCGGATCTCTTCATGCAGCTTTCCCGATGTGGACTGCTCTGTGCAGAATCTTTACTGCCTATTTCTCAAGATATCTTATCTCTACTTCAAAAAGCCCGTTCTGTTTCAGGTCCATGACTGCATAGCTCGGAAGGCGGCCGATCTGCCTGGGATAGGAAAGGCTGCCGGGATTGATTACTGTCACGCCCTGCCGGACCTCCACCAGGGGCTTATGCGTATGACCGAACATGGCAATATCACATCCTCGTGAAGCTGCCTCCTCCACAAGATCGCGGAGATCCCGTGAGACACCGTAATAATGACCATGCGTAAGAAATACTTTATGGACTCCCAACCGGATTTCTTCTTCCCTCGGAAGATCCGAAAAAAAGTCATTATTTCCGGTAATTATATGGCATGGACACTCTGCAGCGACTTCAATATAGATTTCTCTTCCTTCTACATCTCCACAATGAACCAGCATGTCAAAGGGTTTCTCTATTTCCAGTACTTTGTCCAGCTCATCATCTCTTCCATGTGTATCACTTACAATCAAAATTTTCATTCGCCGCTGCTCCTCATTCATTGATCAGAAATTCTCTTATCGCGCGGAGCGCTTTGCCCCGGTGACTGATGCGATTCTTCTCCTCCGGTGAAAGTTCTGCCGAAGTACATCCATATTCCGGCAGAAAAAAAATGGGATCATAGCCAAAACCGTTTTCGCCTTTTTCTTCATACGCGATTCGGCCTTCCATGGTTCTTCTGAGAACCATTTCCCGTCCGTCAGGGAATACGACTGCCACAGCACATACAAACCTTGCGGTTCTCTTTTCATCCGGTACACCTGAAAGCCTTTCAATCAGGCTCGCATTCTTAATGTGATAAGAAGTATCCTCTCCCATATATCTTGCCGAGTAAACACCCGGCTCTTTATTCAGATAATCAATTTCCAGGCCGGAATCATCGGCCGCCGTTATCTCGTTGATCGCTTTGCATAAAGCACGTGCCTTGATAAGGGCATTCTCTTCAAACGTTGTCCCGTTCTCCTCAACGCTGACAGGAACGCCGGCTTCCTTCATGGATAAGACTTCCAGTCCGGTATCCTGTAAGATCTCACGGATCTCCCGCATTTTGTCTTTATTTCCTGTTGCAAAGATTAATTTTTTCATCGGTCTTCCCTTCCTGCTTTTTTATCTGTTCTCCGGTGCAGCAGATCTTCTGGGCGGTTTCGGTCCAAGGAACTGATAATAATAGGTCTTCAGCATCCCATTATAGATCTTCCTGTTTTTATCCGCTTTTCTTCCTATATCTCTTTCTGCATTTTCATAAGATGTGATCAGATACATGGACCATCTGTCCAGGGCACGATAACGCTCCCCGATCTCACGGTATAAAGCAGGGAGAGTTTCCTTTTCTTCCAGTCTCTCACCATAAGGCGGGTTCATCACCAGAAAACCGTATGCACCTGAGTGGCTCAGGTCTTTAAGCGCTCTCTGCTGAAAATGGATCTTCTTTTCCAGCCCTGCCAGTTTCGCGTTTGCCCGTGCGGCTTTGATGGCCTCCGGGTCAATATCAAAACCCTGAATATCCATTTCTACATCCATCCGGACTTTATCCTGTGCCTCTTCCCGGGCATCCTTCCATACATCAGCTGCGATAAGATGCGTCCACTGCTCTGCAAGAAACGAACGGGAAAGTCCGGGGGCGATCCCGCATCCCATCATGGCTGCTTCAATCGGGAATGTCCCGCTGCCGCAGAAGGGATCCACCAGGATCCTGTCCGCCTTCCAGGGGGTCAGCATCAGAAGGGCCGATGCGAGTGTCTCGGTGATCGGTGCCTTCACGGTCATCTGGCGGTAACCTCTCTTATGAAGAGAAACACCTGAGGTATCGATCCCTATCGAAGCCACATCCTTCATAAACGCGACCCGGATCGGAAATTCCGGACCATCCTCCGGAAACCAGGACAGATTATATACTTCCTTCAGCCTTTCCACAATGGCTTTTTTCATAATCGACT
>CACZPF010000459.1 GCA_902782975.1 uncultured Lachnospiraceae bacterium | reverse complement strand
TTCGCGCTTCCGCCATATCTCAGCTTCACTCCTGAGGAGTGGCAGGAAAAAGGACACGAATACGACGAGATCCGTGATAATGCGCTGGGATGGGATATCACGGACTACGGCGAGGGAGATTTCTTTGGCGGAAACGGACTCGCGCTCATCACCCTCAGGAATGGAAATGTTCATGATCCGAAGTACACAAAGACTTATGCGGAAAAGATCATGATGCTCTATCCGGGCCAGACATCTCCCAATCATTTTCACTGGAATAAGATGGAAGACATCATTAACCGCGGAGGCGGAAATCTGATCTTCCACCTGTGGAACGCAAACCGCGAAAACGAGGGTGAGCTCCTTGACACAGACGTTCTGATCTCTCAGGACGGAAGAAATTATTATGTAAAGGCGGGATCCGATATTGTTCTCCATCCCGGAGAAAGCCTGACGCTCTATCCCTATTATTATCATGAATTCATTATCCCGAAGGATGGCACCAAGGTACTCATCGGGGAAGTTTCCATGTGCAACGACGACAACACGGACAATCGTTTCTACGTGCAGAATTCCCGCTTCCCGACCATTGAGGAAGATGAAGCGCCCTATCGTCTGCTGTGCAATGAGTATCCTCCTGCAAAAGACTGATTTCAGGGAGAAATGACTTAAAAGACATGATCATGAAAGGAGTAGTGCGATGAGCGAATATGCTGTTTCTATGGAACATATCACAAAGACCTTTCCCGGTGTAAAGGCTCTGGATGATGTGCATCTCCATTTGAAATCGGGTGAAGTAATGGCTCTTCTGGGTGAAAACGGCGCGGGAAAATCCACACTGATGAAGATTCTCTCCGGAGTATATACAAGAGACTCAGGAGATATATACATCTTCGGCCAGAAGATCGAAGGCGATCTGGACACGAAAAAAGCGCAGGCTCTGGGTGTCGCGATCATCCATCAGGAGCTGAATATGTGTCAGCACCTGTCAGTGGCAGCCAATATGTTCCTGGGCAGGGAACTGATAAAAGGCGGCAGGTTGGATAAAGCAGAAATGAATAAACAGGCAGTAGAACAGCTGGCGAAGCTGGGCATACATGACCTGGATCCGGAAACCAGTGTAGGAAATCTGCCTGTAGGGCGCCAGCAGATGGTGGAAATTGCAAAAGCCCTCCTTATAAACGCCAAGGTTCTGGTCATGGACGAGCCTTCTTCTTCACTGACCAACGCAGAGATTACGGAAATGTTCCGTATCGTGCATGAACTGAAAGCTATGGGAACGGCGATCGTCTATATCAGTCATCGTCTGCAGGAGCTGCATCACATCGTGGATTCCGTTACCATCATGCGTGACGGCAAATATATTACCGAAGGAAAGTTTACCGATTTCACGATGGAGCAGATCATTGCGAATATGGTTGGCCGTGAGATCACGAATCAGTTCCCGCGGGACAGCGTTCCCAAGGGCAAGAAGATAATGGAGGTGAAAAACTTAAAGGCAGGGAAGCTCGTCCGCGATGTGAGCTTTGATGTATATGAAGGCGAGGTCCTTGGGTTCTCCGGACTTGTCGGTGCCGGAAGGACAGAGACCATGCGGGCGATATTCGGAGCGGATATGCTGGAATCCGGCTCAATCATTCTGGACGGCAAGACGATCACGATTAAAAATCCTGAGGACGCGATCCGGCAGGGTATCGTGCTTGCTCCTGAGGACCGGAAAAAAGAGGGGCTCTGCACAAAGCTTTCCATCCGTGACAATATAGCTCTGCCGAATCTGGATATCATCTGCGGAAAGAATTTTCTTGGGACGATCGGCAAGAAAACCGAAAACGAAATGATCGAAAAGGGGAAAAATGCCCTGACGATCAAGATGCCTAATGCAGAAGTACAGGCAGGAAGCCTGTCCGGCGGTAATCAGCAGAAAGTCGTTGTTGCGAAGTGGCTGGCGAGACAGTCGAGGGTCATTATCTTTGATGAACCGACACGAGGCATCGACGTTGCAGCCAAGGTTGAAATCTATGAGATCATTAATGATCTGAAGAAGCAGGGAGTTGGTGTGATCGTGGTCTCCTCCGAAATGCCCGAAGTAATGGGAATCTCGGACCGCATCATAGTTATGTGCAACGGACGTATCACGGGAGAAGTAGATCCTCGTAATACAACTGAAGAAGAGATCATGACCTATGCTACGCAGTTTGGCGACAATGCTGAATAAAAGAAAGGAAAGGGTATAATACGATGAATAACAAAAAGAGCTTTCTCTCAGCCCCTGGTATGGCATCTGTACTGACAGCATATGCCGGTGTGGTTATCCTTCTGATCATCTTTGCGATCATGAACCCGAATTTTATTAAGAGCACGAACCTGATGCCGCTCTCCAGATCCATCTGCCCCTATCTTCTTGTAGGTATCGGCCAGGGTATTGTCTGTATTACCGGAAACATCGACCTGTCCATCGGATCCGTCATCGGTATGTCTACGATGATCTCCGCAACACTTATCTGCAACGGCATGAACCCGATCGTGGCAATTATCATTGACCTTGTCGCGTGTATGATCGTCGGATGTGTCAACGGTGTTCTGGTCGGAAAATTCAAACTGCCGCCCTTCATTGGAACTCTGGGCACCATGACCATCGGCCGTGGTATCGCACAGCTTGCAAATAACAACTACAATACCGGAGATATCGGCACAGCCCCCATCGTTACGGCATTCAGAAATGTTTTTTACTATCAGAGAGTAGGATTCCTGTATATCAGTGTTATTATTACTCTGATCATCTGGTTCATCTTTAATTACATCATGAACTACACCAAAACAGGCCGTCATATTTATGCCATCGGATCCAATGTGGATGCGGCAAGACTGTCGGGTGTCAATGTATTCAAGACAACAACAACAGCGTATCTGATCTCCTCTTTCTGCTCCTTCACCGCAGGTCTCATTATGACGGCTCAGGCAGGTATGGGTAATATGCAGGCGGGTCTTTCCTATGAGATGTATGGTGTTGCAGCAGCCGTTATCGGCGGTATTTCAACACTCGGCGGAAGCGGTCTTCTGGTCGGTGTCATTGCAGGTGCTTCTGTGTGGGCAATTCTCCAGAACGGTCTGACAATGGCTAACGTCCCCGCAGCTCTCAGAAATATCATTATCGGTATCATCGTTGTTGTCTGCGTTCTTATTGATATTGCCAGAAGAAGCGGAATGCTCGGCAAGAAGAAGTAATCCTTTCATACAAGCCGGAGCGGAATGCCCGGCAGGAACAGTTTCATCTATATTATGTTAATTCACGGGAAAAAATCCCGGAATTATATAAACTCTGTCAGGCTGAAAAACACTGCCTGATACACATTATTTTTCTTTTAAGGAGGTAAAAGAATGATGAAGAAACTCATGGCATTAGCACTCGCAGGTCTTATGATCACCGGTATCGCGGCTTCTGTTTCTGCAGAAGAGCCCGTGGAGACCAAGGTCGGCCTCATCACAATGGACCAGATGGATGTTCACTGGGTACGTCTGCACGACGCCGCTGAGGCTAAGGTAAACGAGCTGAATGAAGCAGGCAACAAGATCGAACTTGAGTGGCTTGCTCCGGAGACCAAGGACAATGCACAGCAGATCGAAAAGCTTAATGCTGCCATTTCTGATGGATGCAATTACATCATCATTGCCTGCAATGACGCAACATCCGCAAACATGACCCTTCAGGAAGCAATGGACCAGGGCATCAAGATCATC
>CACZPF010000458.1 GCA_902782975.1 uncultured Lachnospiraceae bacterium | reverse complement strand
TTCTTTAAGAATTTTCGAGAATCGTATGTGTCTCACTGTTCAGTTATCAAGGTTCATCTTTTGCGCGGTGCGCGGAAAGCTTTGCTTACGCGGTACGCGCTTGTTCCTTATGTTTTGCTGTCTTTCGCGACAGCTATATTAAAATATAACTTTTGATCTGGTTTGTCAACCCCTTTTTTTAATTTTTTTATATTTTTTCTATTTTATATTTTTTTTGTACAATTTTATCTTAAGAAAAAAAGTGAATCCCTACCAGCGTCAGACCGTGCGCCGGGGCTGTGGGGCCTGCTGCTTCTCTGCTGCAGGCATCCAGAATCTCCTTGACATGTTCCGGAGGATATTGCTTATTCCCCACTTCGATCAATGTGCCTGCAATAATGCGGACCATGTTGTAAAGAAAACCTGTGCCTGTCACCCGGATGATGATCATATCGCCATCTCTGTCGACAGATATGGATGTCACTGTCCGAATCGTGGATTTAACCTGTGCCTTCGCACCGCAGAAGCTGGCAAAATCATGGCGTCCTATGAGGTAAGAGGTTGCTTCTCTCATAAGATCCACATCCAGACTGTAATGATAGAAATAACTGTATAATCTTTCTGTCGGGACAGGAAATGTCCGGTTGAGGATCCTGTATTCATACGTTTTTTCGCTGTCGGTATAACGGGGATGAAAATCCGGTTCCACCTCCTCTGACAGCTGGATCCGTATATCCTCCGGCAGCCACTGATTCAATGCAAAGGCTATCTTATCGGCAGGAATGCGGGTGTTTGTGTCAAATACTGCCACATTTCCCAGCGCATGTACACCGGCATCTGTACGGCTCGCGCCCATGACATGGATCGGTTCCCCCAGAAGGCTGGTCAATGTCTTATCCAATACTCCCTGTATGGATATTCCGTTATTCTGTATCTGCCATCCGCAGTAATTGGTACCGTCATACGCGACCACTATTCCGATTCGATGCATACTCCATTCCTCTTTTCGCAATCTATTTTGTTATCGTATTTGAGCGCTTCGTAAGATTTCTGAAAATGTCATCCTTAATGATTATCCGAAAATGTCATCCATAATGGTTATCCGAAAATGTCCGTCATGCAGACAGACATGACGGACATTCCTCATTCGCATCATTATCACTTTGCTTTTCAGATTCCAAACACCCGGAAAATGACAGCCAGGGCAAAATAGGCAGCAAGGATCGCATAGGCGATCCAGTCTTCTCTTTTATACCTGAGCGGCTTCATCTGTGTACGGTGATCACCCCCGTGATAACAGCGTGCCTCCATGGCCATGGCCAGGTCGTTTGCCCGCCTGAAAGCAGAGATGAACAGCGGTACCAGAAGCGGTACCATATTTTTTGCTTTCTGTATAATATTTCCTTTTTAGAAATCCGCGCCTCTTGCGATCTGCGCCTTCATGATCTTATCTGTCTCTTCCAGAAGGATCGGGATAAACCGGAGAGCAATGGACATCATCATGGCGATCTCATGGACCGGAACATGGATCTTATTCAGAGGTCTGAGAAGCCTTTCCATTCCGTCCGTCAGCTGATTCGGCGTCGTAGTAAGTGTCATCAGAGAGGAACCGATCACCAGATAAACAAGACGGATACCCATTTTGACAGCCAGAATAATACCGTCTTTTGTCACCCGGATAAACTTCCACTGAAACAGTATTTCTCCGGGAGTCAAAAACACATTAAAGACCATGGTGAAGGCCAGAATAAAAAAGATAGCCTTCAGTCCTTTAAAAATAAATTTTACCGGTACTTTGGAAAGAATGATCATGGAAGCCAGAAAAATCGTGGCCACCAGATATCCCGGGAAAGTGTGAAAGATAAATACGGATACGATAAACACAAGCGTTCCCACAAGTTTAGTCCGTGGATCGAGCCTGTGAAGCACCGATGAGGAGGGATAATACTGTCCGATCGTTATATCACGGATCATACCTTACTCCTTCCCGGCACTGTCTCTGCCTGCTCTTTGTTCTTCTGTGATTTTTTTCCTGTGTTCAGGGTTTTTAAAATACTTTCTTTCGCCTCTTCTACTGTTGTAACATCTGTATCTACCGGAAGTCCTCTGTCATGAAGGGCATGCATGATGTATGTGATCTGGGGTGCCGCAAGACCGACGGGCTCCAGTTCTTTATAATGCCGGAATACTTCCCGGGGAGTATCATCAAAAAACACTTCTCCTTTATTCATCACGATCAGCCGCTCGGCATAGTTTGCCATATCTTCCATACTATGGGAAACCAGCATGATAGTGATGCCACGCTCTTTATGCAGAAGGGCGATCTGATCCAGGATCTCATCCCGCCCCCGGGGGTCCAGTCCCGCCGTCGGTTCATCCAGAATAAGAAACTTCGGGTTCATGGCAAGAACACCGGCAATAGCTACTCTTTTTTTCTGTCCACCAGACAGCTCAAATGGCGAATTTTCAAGACTGTCTTCCGGAAATCCTACCTGCTTTAAGGCAGCTCTCGCCTGAACTTCTGCTTCTTCCCGGGTGAGGCCCTGATTCATCGGGCCAAAGCAGACATCCGAAAGTACATCACTTTCAAACAGCTGGTGCTCCGGATACTGAAACACGAGCCCTACTTCGCTCCGAAGTGCTTTTCTGTCATAGCCTTCGTCCCATATATTCTGCCCATTATACAGAATCGTTCCAGAAGTCGGACGAAGCAGCGCATTCAGATGCTGGATCAGTGTGGATTTACCGCTTCCGGTATGACCGATCACACCAATAAACTGCCCGTCCGGAATATTGAGCGTAATATCCCTGAGGGCATAAATCTCGTAGGCAGTTCCGGGGCTGTATACATAAGATATATTTTTCAACTCAATTGACATAACGCGTCTGCCAGCTCCTCTGTTGTCAGAATTCCTCTGGGGATATCAAGACCTGCTTCTCTTAATTCCCAGGCAAGCAATGTGACCTGCGGCACATCAAGACGATAGGACTTTAACTCTTCTACCCGCGAAAAGATCTGCCGGGGAGTTCCCTGCATCACGATCCGCCCGCGGTCCATGACAAAGACTCTGTCCGCTCCGGCTACTTCTTCCATATAATGGGTGATAAGAACGACCGTCACGCCTTCCGTTTTATTCAGTTCTCTGACAGCCTCCAGGACTTCTTTGCGCCCGTTCGGGTCAAGCATGGCGGTAGGCTCATCCAGAACAATGCAGCTCGGCAGCATCGCCATCACCCGTGCAATGGCGACCCTTTGTTTCTGGCCGCCTGAGAGTCTGTTGGGCGAGTGCGTGCGGTACGCAGTCATACCGGTCTTTTCCAGGCTCTTATTTACCCGTTCCCAGATCTGGCTCGTAGGAACGCCCATGTTCTCCGGACCAAATCCCACATCTTCTTCTACCACCGAACTGATGATCTGATTATCCGGATTCTGAAAGACCATCCCGGCCCTCTGCCGGATCTTCCACAGGTCAGGCTCTTTTGCCGTATCCATCCCGTCTATCCACATCGTTCCTTCTGTGGGAAGAAGAAGCGCATTGATATGCTTGGCCAAGGTAGATTTTCCGGACCCGTTATGTCCCAGGATCGCAATAAACTCTCCTTTTTGAACATCAAGATCCACGTCCGCCACTGCCTGCTTACGGCCTTCAATGTTGCCGTCGTCGTCATATTTTAAATAATCAAATCCCAGCTTCAGTGCTTTGATAATTCCCATATTTGTCTCCCGGTTACATAGTATCTGATGCATCCTGTGCGGTTTCACCGGCGTCAACCGTTTCTTCGTGTGTCTCTTCTCCAGCGATCAATCTGTCGATCAGGTTCCACACTTCTTCTCTTCCCTGCTTCGTTTCGGAGGAAAACGGAATCAGAACCGTATCTTTTGAAAGGCGTAGCTCCTCCCGGATCGTACGAATACACCTGGGGACCTGGCTCCGTTTTAATTTATCCAGTTTGGTAGCTATGATGACCGGCTGGTAACCGCTTTTCACTACCCAGTTATACATGATCTTGTCATTTTCCCCCGGTGCGTGGCGAATATCGACCAACAGAAATACCGTCTTCAGATTCCGTGAGGTACGAAGATATTTCTCGATCATCTTTCCCCACTTTTCAACTTCTGTCCTGGAGGCCTTTGCATATCCGTATCCCGGAAGATCCACCATGTACATAGCATCGTTAATATTATAAAAATTGATCGTCTGTGTCTTACCCGGCGAAGAACTTGTACGGGCAAGCGCCTTCCGGTTAATCATGGCATTAATTAGTGATGACTTGCCTACATTGGATTTACCGGCAAAAGCCACTTCCGGCTTATCTGTTTTAGGAATCGTTGAAGTAACGCCGCACACAATATCCAGTGAAACATTTCGAATAACCATATCAGCTCACCCCTTTCTTTAGCTGATGATCCCGTTCTCTGTACGGATCCATACGATAGATCCATACGGTACGATTCATATGGCACGATCCAAACGGCACCATCATTATCATGTATCGCCGGCACTATGCTTCCACAAGTGCCTTTGCAAGAACATCCTTCATGGTTTCCACAAAGGTGATCGTCAATCCGTCGACGATCTCCTTGTCCATTTCTTCAATATCCGGCTGGTTTTCCTTCGGAACCAGGACCTCATGGATCCTGGCATATTTGGCCGCAAGAAGCTTTTCCTTAAGGCCTCCGATCGCCAGGACACGGCCTCGCAGCGTAATCTCTCCCGTCATGGCAAGGTCTGCGCATATCGGTTTGTTTACAATGGCAGAAAGCATGGCCGTCGCCATGGTGATCCCCGCCGAAGGGCCGTCTTTTGGCACCGCGCCTTCCGGGATATGGACATGAATATCGTGGGTCTGAAAATAATCATCGGGTATTTGATAGGTATCTGCTATTGAACGGATGTAGCTGACACCCGCTCTGGCGGATTCCTTCATAACATCGCCCAACTGCCCCGTCAGAATGATCTCACCCTTACCGGGCATGACATTTACTTCGATCTGCAGGGTATCTCCGCCCACCTGTGTCCAGGCAAGGCCCCGGGCAATGCCCACCTCATCCTTCTTATTGGCCATCAGATAATTATACTTTTCCTTGCCGAGAAAATCCGGAAGGTTTTTAGCTGTCACCGTAACCTTATCTTTCCCCTCTTCCATGATGGCACGCGCAGTCCGGCGGCAGATCTTGCCGATGCAGCGCTCCAGAGCACGAACGCCGGCTTCCTTTGTATAATTATTGATCATCCGGCGGACAGCCTGGGGCTGAATAGTCAGCATGCTCTTGTCAAGTCCGTTGATCTCAAGCTGTTTCGGAATCAGGTGTTCCTTTGCGATATGTTCTTTTTCATTTTCCGTATATCCAGAGATCTCTATAATTTCCATCCTGTCCAGCAGCGGCCGGGGGATAGAATGAGCGTCATTAGCTGTCGCGATAAACAGAACCTCTGAAAGATTCTGGGGAAGCTCTACGTAGTGATCATTAAAATACCTGTTCTGCTCCGGATCCAGCACTTCCAGAAGCGCAGAGGCAGTATCCCCTTTGTAATCGCTGCTGGTCTTATCGATCTCATCCAGAAGCATCAGAGGATTGCTTACCCCTGCCTGCTGAAGAGCAACGGTAATACGGCCTGGCATGGCACCGACATACGTCTTTCTGTGGCCGCGGATCTCCGCCTCATCCCTTACACCGCCGAGAGAGATACGGACATATTTCTTTTCCATCGCTTCTGCCACCGACTTTGCGATCGAAGTCTTGCCGGTTCCCGGAGGCCCTACAAGGCACAGGATCGGGCTTTTACCTTTTTTGGTCAGTTTACGGACGGACAGAAATTCCATGATCCGTTCTTTCACATTTTTCAGGCCATAGTGTCCCTCTTCCAGAATCTTCCATGCCCGTTTCAGATCTTCGTTATCCTTTGATTGTCTGTCCCAGGGCAGTGAGAGCAGCACTTCTATGTAACCACGGGTCACATTACTTTCCGCCGCATTCCCGCTTAGAGACCGCAGTCTGTCTATCTCTTTCTGAATCCGGTCTTTCACTTCCTGAGGAGCTTCCAGTGTCTCCAGCTTTTTCCGGTATTCATCTATGTCATCCACTTTGTCTTCGCCCAGTTCTTCACGGATCAGCTTCATCTGCTCCCGAAGGACATATTCCCGCTGGTTCTTATCGATCCGTGTTTTGATCTTTTTCTGAAGATCCCGGGTGATCATCGCTACATTGATCTCATTGTTCAGAAGAACACCGAGAAGCTCATACTGATCCTGCAGGGAGACCGTTTCCAGAAAATGCTGACGGTTCTGCCAGGTAAGGGGCAGGTTCACAGCGATACTCTGCATAAGATTCGTCAGGTTCTCGATATCCATGATCTGAGATACCACTTCGCGGCTGATCTTGCCGCTCTCATTGACGTACTGCTGCAGAAGATCTTTCAGTATCCGTTTCATGGACTCGATCATGGGAATATCATATTCCCTCAGTTCCTCCACTTCCATGGGCTCTATTTCTGCCATGATATACGGATATTCCTGCTCAAAGGAAATCAGTTCGGCCCTTTCTTTGCCTTCCACCAGTACGCGTATCAGATTAGAAGGAAGCTTTACGACCTGTTTGATATAGGCGATCGTTCCCACCTGAAAAAGATCCCGGAGTGCCGGATCCTCTATTTCGGGATCTCTCTGAGAAATGACAAATATATGCTGGTCTCGCAGCATCGCTGCTTCTACTGCTTTTACAGATTTTTCTCTGCTGACGTCAAAATGAACGATCATCCCCGGCAGGATGGTAGTTCCCCTGAGTGCAATAGCAAGCATCTTCTTTTGTTTTCCGCTCAATTATATCATTTCCTTCCTGTAAGCAGCCGGCAGAAAAGTCTGTCTTTTCTGCCGGTGCGGTTTCATGGAAAAGCCGCCATTACGCGGGTTCAGGACTTCCTTTCTTTCTCGCGCGGATACGTCTCTGGCGCACTTTTCCGTTCTGCACTTCACCCCGGACCAGTTCCGGAGCGCCGGTTCCTTCTATCACTTCTTTCGTGATCCTGCATTCCTGGATCGACTCGTCTGAAGGAATCGTATACATCAGATCCATCAGACACTTTTCAAGAATTGCGCGAAGTCCGCGCGCGCCGGTTTTTCTTTCCAGCGCTTTTCTGGCGATCGTTTCCAGAGCTTCATCTGTAAACTCAAGTTTGACGCCGTCCATCTCAAACAGCTTGTGATACTGTCGGGTCAGCGCATTTTTCGGCTCCTTCAGAATTCTGATCAAGGCCGTCTCATCGAGGGCATCCAGTGATACAACCATAGGTACCCTGCCGATAAACTCAGGAATAAGGCCGAATTTGATAAAATCTTCCGGCATGACTTCCTTCAGGATCTCGCCGATGTTTTTTTCTTCTCGTGTGGATACTTCGGCGCCAAAGCCAATGGATTTCGTATTCCTTCTGGCTTCGATGATCTTTTCTATGCCATCAAAAGCGCCTCCGCAGATAAACAGAATATTTGTAGTGTCGATCTGAATAAATTCCTGATGGGGATGCTTGCGGCCTCCCTGCGGGGGTACACTGGCCACAGTCCCTTCAAGAATTTTAAGGAGTGCCTGCTGCACGCCTTCACCAGAAACGTCGCGGGTGATCGATACATTTTCGCCCTTCTTGGTGATCTTATCGATCTCGTCTATATAAATAATGCCGTACTGCGCCCTTTCCACATCATATTCGGCTGCCTGAATGATTTTAAGAAGAATATTCTCCACATCCTCGCCTACATAACCTGCCTCTGTCAGGGTCGTCGCATCCGCGATGGCAAAAGGAACATTCAGAAGTCTGGCCAGGGTCTGGGCAAGCAGAGTCTTACCGGAACCTGTGGGGCCCAGCATCAGGATGTTGCTCTTCTGAAGCTCGACATCCAGATTACGGGCAGTCGTCACTCTCTTATAATGGTTGTAAACAGCTACCGACAGTGCCTTTTTGGCGTCTTCCTGCCCGATAACATAGTCATCCAGCACGGCATGGATCTCCTGCGGGCGAAGAAGATTGATCTCCTCGCTCATCTGTTTACTGAAAGTACCCATCTCCTCTTCCAGGATCTCTGTGCATATGCCGACACATTCGTCACAGATATACACAGCGTCGGGCCCGGCAATCAGTTTTGATACCTGATCCTCGGTTTTGTGGCAAAAAGAACATCTGATCTTTCCTTCTCTTACTCTGTCCGCCATTCAATAAATCCTTTCCTTTGATATTCAAAGTTCGTCAATTGAGAAAGTTCCGGGCTTTATCGTCCAAAAAGGACTGCTGCAAAAACCCGAAATTTGCAGCAGCCCTTTTATTATCACCTACTTATGTACGACAACACCATCGATCAGTCCGTAGGCCTTAGCTTCTTCTGCGGTCATGTAATTGTCACGGTCTGTATCCCGTTCGATGACCTCATAGGGCTGACCTGTGTTCTCCGCCAGAATCGTATTAAGCTTCTTCTTTGTTCTGGCAATGTGTTCCGCCGCAATCTGAATCTCTGTTGCCTGTCCCTGGGCGCCGCCGGAAGGCTGATGGATCATGATCTCTGAATTGGGGAGCGCATAGCGCTTGCCCTTTGTTCCGCCAGCCAGAAGAAATGCGCCCATACTGGCTGCCATGCCGATGCAGATCGTAGATACATCGCATTTAATGTATTTCATCGTATCATAAATTGCCATGCCGGCAGAAACCGATCCGCCCGGGCTGTTAATATAAAGCTGAATATCCTTACCCGGATCTTCTGCCTCCAGAAACAGAAGCTGTGCGACGATCAGGCTTGCGCTGATGTCATTTACTTCCTCACCCAGAAAAATGATACGATCATTCAGAAGGCGGGAATAGATATCATAGCTTCTCTCACCACGGCTGGTCTGTTCAATGACATATGGAATAAAGCTCACAAAAAACCCTCCCTGTCAGTCTGTTACTTATTCTTCTGTTTTCTCTTCTTCTGCTTTTTCAACTTCAACGGCAGCGTCTGCAAGGACCTTGATGGCCTTCTGAACAGCGATATCCATCTTTAACTGTTCCATGCCATCCTCGGAAATATTCTCACGGATCTTGTCAGCTTCCATATTATAAGCTGCTGCCTGGTCAGCGATTTCCTTGTCCACTTCTTCCTCGGATGCTTCGATGCCCTCAGCCTTGACGATCTCCTCCAGAACAAGTCTGGTCTGGATCTCGCGAAGAGCCTGCTCTTTGCCCTGCTCCAGCATGGTATCGCGGGAAAGGCCGGTAAACTGGAAGTACTGGTCCATCGAAAGCCCCTGGGCCTGCATACGTCTTGCAAAGTTGTCCAGGATCTGGGAAGCACGGGTCTCTACCATGGGATCCGGAATATCCATCTGTGCGTTTTCGACAGCCTTCTGTACAGCTGCATTTTCTTTTGCTTCCTGTGCTGCTTCTTCTTTATTCTTTAAGAGGTTCTCTCTTAAACTGTTCTTATATTCTTCCAGTGTGTTAAAATCAGAAACATCCTGGGCAAACTCATCATCCAGCTCCGGAAGTTCTTTGGATTCGATCTTCTTGATATCGCACTGGAAGACTGCTTCCTTGCCGGCAAGGCTCTTCTCGTGATATTCCTCCGGGAAGGTAACCTTCACTTCGACATGATCGCCGGCAGAACTGCCGATCAGCTGATCTTCAAAGCCCGGGATAAAGGAGCCGGAGCCGAGAACCAGCTTATGATCTGTTCCCTTTCCGCCTTCAAACGCAGTGCCGTCAACAAATCCTTCAAAATCAAGCGTTACAGTATCATCCTTTTCAGCGCGACGGTCCGTTACCTCTATAGTACGGGCGTTCTTTTCCTGCTCACGCTTCAAGGAGGATTCTACCTCCTCGTCTGTTACGGAAACATCTGTTTTCGGGACCTCAAGTCCCTTATATTCGCCAAGTGTAACGGACGGCTTTACAGCTACTTCCGCCGTAAAGATAAACGGTTTTCCAGGTTCAAGCTGTTCCACTTCGATTTTAGGCTGAGAAACAATTTCCAGACCGCTCTCTTCTGCGGCATCACCGTATTCTGTCGGCAGCAGACGGTTGGCTGCATCCTCAAGGAATACAGTTTTGCCATATATTCTCTCGATCATCTGACGGGTCGCTTTGCCTTTTCTGAAGCCCGGCAGGGAGATGCGGCTTTTGTTCTTTAAATAGACTTCATTGATCGCTTTCTCGAGTTTTTCCAGGGATACTTCGATCGTAAGCTTAGCCATATTCTTCTCTAAATTCTCAACCTTAAAACTCATGTTAATCAGTTCCTCCTTAAAATCTCTGGTTCTTTCTTATTATATATAATTATTATTTTAAACGGTTTATACACAATCATTATGGTAGTATAGCATAGACTCCAGGAAAACACCAGCGTTTTTTTTATTTTTTATATGCCACGGAAACGGCAATTTCTTCCGCTTTTTCAGGAGAGATCAGCTGTCCGATCATGCAGAGGGCAAAGTCAAGGGAAGTGCCGAGGCCCCGGCTGGTGGTGATGTTTCCATCTACAACCACGTTCTCTTCACTCCTCTCCCGGCAGTCCAGTGTATCAAGAAGCGACGGATAGCAGGTAGCCTTCCTGTCTTTTAAAAGTCCCAGATCCGAAAACATGGTCGGCGCCGCACAGATCGCCGCGATCTTCCTGCCCTGACTGCAGACTTTTTTGAGCAGTGCGCGAAGCGGTTCAAAAGCCTTCAGATTAGCCGTTCCCTTTTTGCCGCCTGGCAGAACCAGCATGTCCGCCTGTTCATAATCGTCTTCCCCGTACAGTCTGTCTGCAAACATGGTGATCCCATGGGAAGTATGGATCTCTTTGGTGTCCATCACTGATACTGTGGTAATATCGATCTCAGCCCTTCTCATAAGATCTACAACCATCAGCCCCTCAATATCCTCAAAACCATCCGCCAGAAAAATGTATACTTTTTTCGTGTTCATTTCATGATCCTCCTTAATTAGCGCAAAGAAAGCCCGGAACCTAGGTTTAATGGGTTTCGGGCTTCTGAAGAGCAGATAACGGGAATCGAACCCGCCTCCTCAGCTTGGGAAGCTGATGTTCTACCAATGAACTATATC
>CACZPF010000457.1 GCA_902782975.1 uncultured Lachnospiraceae bacterium | reverse complement strand
TTCTTTAAGAATTTTCGAGAATCGTATGTGTCTCACTGTTCAGTTATCAAGGTTCATCTTTTGCGCGGTGCGCGGAAAGCTTTGCTTTCGCGGTACGCGCTTGTTTCTTATGCTTTGCTGTCTTTCGCGACAGCTATATTAAAATAGCACGTTCTTTTTCTGTTGTCAACACCTTTTTTAAATTTTTTTTCTAAAAAATTCTATAGCCTCGCGAACCTGTGATACATAGACAAGTTCTATTCCTTCCGTTGTCTTTCTACTGGCCTTCCTGACCCTTGGAAGAATGACCGTTTCAAACCCCAGCTTTTTTGCCTCCTGTACTCTCTGATCTGCCATACTGACTGCGCGCACTTCACCGGAAAGACCAACTTCACCAAATACCATGACACTATCCGGTATCACAAAGTCACGGAAGCTGGACGCAATAGCAAGACATATGCCAAGGTCAATGGACGGCTCAGTCATCTTCATGCCGCCGGCAATATTGATATATGCGTCGGAAGTTCCCAGATGAAGGCCTGCCTTTCTTTCAAGCACGGCCATCAGCATATTGACTCTGTTAAAATCTGTTCCGACAGCGGTACGCCGGGGAATACCGAAATTTGTCTGGCATACCAGTGCCTGGATCTCTACGAGAATAGGCCTTGTCCCGTTGATGGAACAGGTCACCACCGAACCCGAGGCATTTTCCGGTCGGCCGCTTAACAGATATTCCGACGGATTCGGCACCTCTTTTAATCCACCCTCGCCCATCTCAAAAACGCCTATTTCATTGGTGGAGCCAAAGCGGTTTTTGACAGCACGCAGCAGTCTGTAGGAGGCAAAGCGCTCTCCTTCAAAATATAGTACTGTATCAACCATGTGCTCCAGAACCTTCGGCCCGGCTACATTTCCTTCTTTTGTTACATGGCCGACAATAAAAATCATGATTCCAAGACCTTTTGCTATCTGCATAAGGACATTCGTGGACTCCCGTACCTGAGAAACCGACCCCGGTGCACTGCCTGCTTCCTCCGCGTACATCGTCTGGATAGAATCGATCACGACGACCTTCGGACGTTTCTTTTCTATGATTTCTCTTATGGTCCCAAGGTCTGTCTCGCATAAAAGCTCCATCGAATCAGAAAATTCCCCAAGGCGGTCCGCCCGCATTTTTATCTGCTGGAGAGACTCCTCCCCTGAAATGTAAAGCACACTTATATTCTCACCAGCCAGGTTCCTGCATGCCTGAAGAAGAAGCGTTGATTTTCCGATTCCCGGATCACCGCCGACAAGAACCAGGGAGCCGGATACAATTCCGCCCCCCAGTACTCTGTCCAGTTCCTCCATGCCGCTCGAAAGCCGGCCTTCTTCTCTGGCATCGATATCTTTTAAAAGAACCGGCGAGACCTTTCCGGTGCCAGCTGCCTTTTTTAAAGGTGTGTTTCCTGCAGGAGATACTGTTTCCTCCACAAAAGTATTCCAGGATCTGCATCCCGGGCACTGTCCCATCCATTTTGCGGACTCATAGCCGCATTCTTTGCAGAAATATACGATCTTTTTGCTTTTCATTATGCCCTGATGATCTTTACAAATGCTGATTTCTTTGCTTCAAGTTCCACCGACAGGGAAAGCTTGCCGCCAAGATTCGTCCTCATGGTTCCTGCATCTTCTCCATCGATCTGAATGTTATAATCTGTCTCTTCTTCCATTTCCACGGTGATCTGCGCGTCTTCTGCACCTTCCACCCGGAATGACATCTCTGTATCCGTTTCCTTCAGGTTAAAGACTGCCGTCCCCGGCACAGATTCGTAAACAAACATATCATTACGTTCCAGCTTTGTGATCTCTTTCCATGATTTTACCTTATAGAGATCTCCCTTAAAAGGAAAGTCCGAAACCTTTCCTTTTTCTGTCAGTTCATAGTTGCCAAAGCTGATTGTATCATTCTCCTCCACACGGATCAGTTCCTTAACGGATGACATATCTTATACCCTCCACTCCATTATGTCTCAAATCACAGCATTCTCAGCATTGCTTTTTTTCATCTGTTGTAAAAACGATTTCTTTTTCCTTACGGCCAACACGGACTTTGTCGCCTCTTTTTACCCTGCCGTCCAGTATTTCGTTGGCCAGGGCATCTTCCACCTTTACCTGTATCGCCCGTTTCAACGGCCGGGCACCATATTTTACATCAAATCCCGCCTCACAGAGAAGATCACGGGCGGCAGGTGTAAGCTGAAGATCTATACCCATCTGCTCTTTACTCCTCCTGATCAGATTTGCCAGAAGAAGATCGACGATCTTACGGATGTCGGGTTTCTGAAGCGTATGGAATACCATGATCTCATCGATCCGGTTCAGAAATTCGGGGCGGAAGATTCTTTTGACTTCATCCATGACGCCCTGTTTCATTCGTTCATAATCCTTTTTCTCATCCGGAGCCGAAACGAACCCAAGCCGTTTCGGCTCGATGATCGCCTGGGCCCCCGCATTCGAGGTCATAATAATGATCGTTTGTTTAAAGTCCACCTTCCTGCCATGAGAATCCGTTATATGTCCGT
>CACZPF010000456.1 GCA_902782975.1 uncultured Lachnospiraceae bacterium | reverse complement strand
TGTATGGAATAATTCATATTCTGATACAAAAAAACAGGAGGTTTTTTACTGACATCAAAGGAAAAAGAGCTTCAGTATTCTCTGCGTCAGGAGAATGTGGACGGATACAGGTGGACAGCTTCGTTAAAGAGTATGGAAATGGACAACCGGGATGTTATCGCGACAGCTGATTTTACAGACACGCTGACGAAGGAACCCGAGATCACTCCACCTGAAGACGAACTGATCCCGACACCGATTCCGTCTTCAACCAGCGGCAATTCTTATATGGGCGGAAACAATTATTCCGGAGGCAGCACGATCCATATAGGAAATTCCTCGACAACTGTCAGCAACGGCAGCAATACATCTGCTACGAATTCAGGAACGATTTCAGGCAGAGATACGGTATCGAACAGCAGCTTAAGTGCGAACAGCAGTGCCGTTTCGCATAAGAGCACCGTATCGGATGGCTCTAAATCATCCAGTGTAAAGACAGGAGATGAATCGAATCCGCTCCTGATGTTTATACTCATGTTTATGGCTGCCGGTATATGCGTGATCGTACTCTATGTCAGAAAACGCAAAGTAAATAACTATTAACGAAAAGCGGACAGGGGAGAAATCCCCTGTCCGTTTTTTCGCTGATCCTGATAAACAATTCGAATGAAACTAAGTGGTAGAAGAATCATCCGGAATACGTTAATATTCCGTTTCTAAAGGTTCCGAAATTCCATATTCCTTCATAAATGCACGCATGTCTTCATCATTGCGGATAAGCATGATATCAGTATATTTCCCGGTAGTCAGGTCTTTAAACCCTGCTGTGGTTTCGCCGGTACATATACTTTTATGCAGGACCGGCTTCTGGTGCGCAGGATCATATTTCGAGATCAAAGATCCATCTGACTGTTTACGATGCTTATCGATCATTTTGTCTATCCATCCGGCAGCAATTCTGTTTGTAATAATCCCCATAATGTGCCTCCCTCATACAAGCAGATCAAATGAAACATATTCCTGTTTATTATTTATCTTAGCCAGGATTGCTTCTCATGTCAAGAACACACAGGCTTGTCTAAAAGCCGGAATTCGAATATAATACTGAATGTGTCAATCGTTTATGGCATCCTTTCATTTCAAATTTTATTCTTCAGAGAGGTATAAGGTATGAAAAAACTTCACATGGGACCCGCAAATTGTGCGCTTGATCTTGGCGACGGAAGCGAGCGGGCGGAATATGTAGATCAGGATTATATTCTTCATAAACTGGGCCGGCCGCATCGTGCGGTCAATATCATGTATACTTATTATCCTCATGATAAAGAATGGCCTGCCCGTATCTCCGAGGCCTGCAAGGATCTGAATGTCTCCTTTGCATGGGATTATCCTTATGATGATTATTTTCCGTACGATGTTAACGGCGAGCCTTTTGAACAGATGAAGGATATCCGCCGCCACGGCCAGGATGTGATTCTGACCCTGACGATCGACTGCGGCCTTTCTGATGAGGAGCTGACAGGGATCGCTCATCAGCTTCGTCCCTATGGGCGAATGATGATCCGGATCAATCATGAATGCTGCGGAAACTGGTTTCAGCACAATAAACGGTACACGTATGAACAGGTAGGTGCCTTTTTTGTACGCTTCTCAGACATCCTTCATAAAGAAGCACCTAATGTAAAAACCATTTTCTGCGGAGGCTGGTGTCTGCCGGACGGTCATATGGAGCAGGAGGAAGCGTTTAAAAACTGTTATGCGGCAGCAGATCTCTGGAGCTGTGACACCTATCCCGCCCTTCATTATGGGTGGCCTTATGATGTGGCAGAACCGGGCGGCGGCCAATATAAGGCAGATTCTGTCGGCATGCTCGTTGAACAGTTTGAACGCACATACAGACGTGCCTGTGAACTGGCAGGAGAGGAAAAACCCATGATCACGGCTGAGTTCAACACAGACGGCGATGTCACCGGTCCCCGCATGCAGGGAGATTCTGTTGTTCGCTTTGCCCATTACTGGCGCGATACCAGGACAGAGTGGTTCCGGTCCATCAGCCTGTACCAGTTCAGGGACAGAGGACGGCTTGGCCTGGAATGTGAGGATCCAAATAATCGGTCTGTAGGTGTAGAACAGCCGCTTCTTTCGGTCTATCGTGATCAGATCTTATCAGATCCGTGGTTTATGCCAAAAATGACAGAATCAGAGGAAGTTTCGTTCCCGGCTCCGATGCGCTGGGGCGGTTCTGAAGATGCCGATGGTCTGGCTGTTCCCATCGAATTTGAAGGGAACCCGGAATTCTGCGAAATAACAGTAGAACAGGATATCGGTCTCATGGTTGAATTAAACGGAAAATGGTTCTATAAATCTCCTGCGGTCAGAACCATTGATATGATGAGTGCTTTCTTCTGCAAGCCTCTGAATGGCCCGGCAGTCCTGACAATGAAGATCTTTGCGCCTCCGGCAGAAGGCTTAAATAAGGATGACGGGCAGGAAGACTGGCTGATCAATTATCGTACAACTTTGGAGAAAATGCCAAAAATGCGGATCAGGTACGAAGTACCGGGGATCGTCGGATAACTAAACAGGATTCAGATCCGATTCTTGTTCCTTCTTATATTTATAATTTACTTGACAAACAATCTCCTGAAAAGTAGAATTACAAGAAGTTTAAAGTCTTAGGAGGCTAAAAAAATGGCGGCTACTTATAACCACAAAGCAATCGAAGCCAAATGGCGTGTTAAATGGAATGAAAAACCTGTCAATGTCAATGACGGCAAAAAGCCGAAATATTACTGTCTTGATATGTTTCCGTATCCCTCAGGAAATGGTCTTCATGTAGGACACTGGAGAGGATATGTTATTTCGGATGTATGGAGCCGCTACAAGATGCTCCGCGGCTATTATCTGATTCATCCCATGGGATGGGATGCCTTCGGCCTTCCTGCAGAAAACTATGCCATCAAGATGGGTGTGCATCCTGCCATCTCTACCGCGGAAAATGTAAAGAACATCAAAAAGCAGATCAATGATATCGCTGCCATCTATGACTGGGATATGGAAGTGAATACTACCGATCCCGGATTTTATAAATGGACCCAGTGGATCTTTGTCAAGATGTTTAAGGAGGGACTGGCTTATGAGAAGGAATTCCCCATCAACTGGTGTCCTTCCTGTAAGACTGGTCTTGCCAATGAGGAGGTCGTTAACGGTGCCTGTGAGCGCTGCGGGACTCCCGTGACCAAGAAGAATCTCCGTCAGTGGATGCTGCGGATCACCAAATATGCCGATCGCCTGCTGAATGATCTCGACAAACTTGACTGGCCGGAAAAAGTGAAGAAGATGCAGACAGACTGGATCGGCAAATCCTACGGCGCCGAAGTGGAATTCCCCATCGACGGACGTGAAGAGAAGATCACTGTCTATACGACAAGACCGGATACTCTGCATGGCGCGACCTTTATGGTACTGGCACCGGAGCATGCTCTGGCGGCATCTCTTGCCACGCCGGAAACCAGAGAAGCGGTTGATAAATATATTTTTGACGCTTCCATGAAGTCCAACGTCGACCGTCTGCAGGACAAGGAAAAGACCGGCGTGTTTACCGGCACCTATGCCATTAATCCGCTGAACGGCAAAAAGATCCCGATCTGGCTTTCCGATTATGTACTGGCCGACTATGGTACTGGTGCGATCATGTGTGTTCCTGCCCATGACGACAGAGACTTTGAGTTTGCGACCAAATTCAATATTCCCATCGTCCAGGTCATTGCAAAGGACGGGAAAGAAATTGAAAATATGACGGAAGCTTATACGGAAGCCAGCGGCACCATGATCAATTCCGGCGAATGGAACGGCATGGAATCCGCAGTTCTTAAGAAAGAAGCGCCGCTCATGATCGAGAAAATGGGTATCGGCCGTAAGACAGAGAATTATAAGCTTCGTGACTGGGTCTTTTCCCGTCAGAGATACTGGGGGGAACCGATCCCGATCATTCACTGCCCCAACTGCGGAAACGTACCTGTTCCGGAAGATCAGCTTCCGCTGACGCTGCCCGAGGTCGAAAGTTATCAGCCGACCGGAACCGGTGAATCTCCGCTGGCCGCTATTGACTGGTGGGTCAACACTACCTGTCCCTGCTGCGGCACTCCTGCAAAGAGAGAGACCAATACCATGCCTCAGTGGGCCGGCTCTTCCTGGTATTTCCTCCGCTATGTGGATAACAAGAATGATCAGGAGCTGGTTTCCAAGGAAAAGGCAGACAAATATCTTCCTGTCGATATGTATATCGGCGGTGTAGAGCATGCTGTGCTTCATCTTCTGTATTCCAGATTCTATACCAAGTTCCTGTATGATATCGGTGTTGTGGATTTTGATGAACCTTTCATCAAGCTGTTCAACCAGGGTATGATCACCGGAAAGAACGGGATCAAGATGAGCAAGAGTAAAGGCAACGTTGTTTCACCGGATGATCTGGTAGAAGATTACGGATGCGATTCTCTGCGTATGTATGAGCTGTTTGTCGGTCCGCCGGAACTGGATGCCGAGTGGGATGA
>CACZPF010000455.1 GCA_902782975.1 uncultured Lachnospiraceae bacterium | reverse complement strand
TTTTGACCTGGCAAACAATTACGGCCCGTACTACGGCGCCGCGGAGACAAATGCCGGGCACATCCTGGCGGAGGATTTCCGTCCCTACCGCGATGAACTCGTCATCTCCTCCAAGGCCGGGTACGACATGTGGCCGGGACCCTACGGTGTCGGCGGATCCCGCAAATATCTGATGGCCTCTCTCGACCAGAGCCTCAAACGGCTCGGCCTCGACTACGTCGATATCTTCTATCATCACTGCATGGATCCTGATACGCCTCTCGAAGAGACGATGGAAGCCCTGGTCGATATAGTCCGCAGCGGAAAGGCGCTTTATGCCGGCATCTCCAACTATGATGAGGCGAACACCCGGGCTGCCGTCGAATACATGCGAAGCCGCCACTGCCCGCTGATCGTCAATCAGCGGCGCTACTCTATTCTGGACCGTACCATCGAAAAGGACGGCGTCAAAGACTGCTGTCTGGAGGAAGGCATCGGCATTATCGTTTTCAGTCCGCTGGCACAGGGGCTTCTGACAGACCGTTACCTGAACGGCATTCCCGAGGACAGCCGTGTGATGACCGATCCCCGGTTTCTGAACAAGTCCGCTCTCACGGAAAAGACCCTGAACGGAATCCGGAAGCTGAACGATCTGGCCGGACAGCGCGGCCAGACACTTGCCCAGATGGCCCTCGCCTGGCTGCTGCAGTATCCTGTGGTATGCTCGGTCCTTGCCGGTGCTTCCCGTCCCGAACAGCTCCTTGATAATATCAAAGCGGCAGAAAATACCTCATTCAGCGAGGAAGAGAATGCACTGATCGACCGCATTGCCGGAGAGATCATGTAAAAAAGCTCAACATGCAAAGAGCAGACCCCAGGGTCTGCTCTTTGCCATTCATTCTGCATTTATTGCCCTTTATGCACTACATTCAGGTAGCGATAAGGAATTTCTATTCCGTTCTCCTTTAAAGCTCTGTTTACCCGGAGATTGATATCCGTTATCACGACCTCCGACGGCGAATCCGGGTTATAATATACCGTCGTACTCAGGCGGAGGCTGCTCTCCTCGTAAGCCATGAAATATACATCGGCATAGTCCGGTCCGTGTTCTGTCTTCTTCCCGGGAATACTGTATTCCGATTCCATAATTGCCTGCCGGATCACCTTCAGCGCCTTGTCTACATCACTGTCAAAGGCAATATAAAACTGAAACAGCGCACTTCTGTATCCTTCCAGATAGCTGAAATTCCGGATGCTCATCGTATTCAATTTGGAATTCGGAATAATGATGACCTGCGTATCCAGAAGCTGCAGGACCACGTGCCTCATGGTGATATCCCTGACGATCCCGGTCGGGCCGTTTTCCAGTTCTATCCGATTGCCGATCTCGAAGGGTTTATAGATGGCGATCATCAGGCCTCCCAGAATATCTTTGATCGTATCCTGGGCGGCAAAGATCAGAACCGCACTGACAAAGGCTGTTCCTCCCAGCATGGTCTTCCAGATCGTCTGGAAGCCGCCATAGACAGAAAGAGCAATAAACCCTCCCCCGGTCAGGATCACCGCCGACAGAATGCGTTCGAAGAACCGCAGATACAGCAGTTTGCGGATCTCGTAGATCTTTTTAAAGATCAGACGGTTTACCCGAAACAGGACCCAGGTGAGGATCACCGTGACGATAAATGCAATGATTTTTATTGTCTGTACGGAAATCAGAAACACTCCTTTCTATGATTTCCGATGCCGGCACTACGGCCGTCTTCGGAAATGAACAATAGGTCTTTCTTATTTTTTCTTTCTTTTTAACCTGCCTTTTTTATTCTACCTTAAGCATTCGATAGCCGATACCCACATGCGTCTGAATAAATTTAGGAGATTCCGGGTCCGGTTCGAGTTTTTTACGCAGTGTTACCATAAAGACCCGGAGAGATGCGATATCATTATCCCAGCTTCGCCCCCAGATGCTTTGTGTGATATAGGTATGTGTCAGCACTTTGCCTGTGTTTCTGGCAAGCAGGCAGAGCAGCTTGAATTCGATCGGCGTAAGCTTCAGCTCCTCTTCATACAGAAAGGCGCATCCGGCCGGATGGTCAATTTTCAGAGGCCCGTTTGTGTAAACGGAGGTGTCTGTACCGGCGCTGCTGTTCATCATGGAAAGGCGCCGGATCGTAACCCGGAGGCGGGCAAGCAGTTCTTCTACAGAGAACGGTTTTGTCAGATAATCATCTGCTCCGGCATCCAGGGCTGAAATTTTATCGTCATCCTCACTCCGGGCGCTGATGACGATGATCGGCATATTGGACCAGGTTCTGATCTGCCGGATCACCTCTACGCCATCCATATCAGGCAGGCCAAGGTCCAGAAATACAACGTCCGGATTATGAGAAGAAGCCAGCATGATGGCGTCCCGGCCTGTCGGCGCGGTCAGGTATTTGTATTCGTGAGTTTTTAAAGTCGTGCTTATCAGATTGCGGACCGGTGTATCGTCCTCAACAATGAGGATCACTGGTTTATTCATGAAATGCCACCTCCTCTGCCGGCAGAGTGAACGTAAAGCAGCAGCCGGCAGGTTTGTTGTCTGTCAGGGTTATCGTTCCGCCGTGCGCTTCTATAATGGATCTGCAAAGGGCAAGACCCAGCCCGGTTCCTCTTCTCCCGTCTGAAACATCATTCTGGCCAGTATAGAACATTTCAAAGATATGAGGTTTCATGCTGTCCGGAATACCAGGACCGTTATCTTCAACATGTACATATATCAGGTGTTCGGCCTTTTCACTTATGATCTTTATTTCAGAACCGTCCTGTGTGTTTTTCACTGCGTTATTCACAAGGTTGATCAGCACCTGCGTGATCAGCCGTGCATCCATCCTCGCGATCAGAACATCGCTGCACGGCTGGACGACGATATGATGCCGGGCGGCATTTTTATCGATATGCCGCAGGGCTTCTTCGATGACATCATTTACGACATCCAGCGTCAGATGAAGATCCATCTGACCGTTTTCGATCCGTGAGATCGAAAGAAGGTTTTCGACCAGATCGATCAGCCACTCTGCATCATCATAGATATCTGAAAAGATCTGCTTCAGAGTCTGGTCATCCAGCTGCTCGTAATGCGACAGCAGATTGCTTGCATTGCCTGAGATGGATGTGAGGGGGGTACGGATATCGTGAGATATCGAGCGAAGCAGGTTGGATCGGAGCTGCTCGTTTCGTATGGCTATGGCAGCCTGCTCTCTCTCCGCCGCATTTCTGAGTCCTTCCAGAGCCAGGGCACATTCCCCTATGAT
>CACZPF010000454.1 GCA_902782975.1 uncultured Lachnospiraceae bacterium | reverse complement strand
TTCATTTCGCTTTACCTCCTCTTCGTGACATAAAATAAACGTGTGGATCTACAACCGGATTTACGCAGTTGAAACGCCACACGTTGTGATCACATTATATATCAAAATCTGCTATTTTCAAATGGGCGATTTGTAAAAATTTCGTTGAAGAAAATTTCGCAGAAAAAATGAGGCAAGCAAACGAAACTGTGTTCCCTGTAAATCGGAATAGTTTATATAAAGATCTGTATCAATGGTAAAGCTCACTTCCGTAAAAACATGCTCAGCATGTTTCCGGTCCGACAGATGAAAACAGCCCCAGGGAGTTGTCCCCAGAGCTTACACCATTTCCCTCAGAACCGCTCTTTAACGACTTCATTGTCGGGATTTCCCCACACTTGATTATCCCATTTATCCATGTTGCTTCCACAAACGCCGCCCTGCTTGATTATGCGGTTTTACTTCATGTCCACCAGAGTCCAAGGCCTTCATGTCAATGTTTGAAACGATACCAATATTAATGATTTTTCGAAATCCCTCCTGGATTTCCCACGCGACCATTCAATCACCTCCGTAACGCTAAAATTTATTAGGCACTTAACTTATCTTTCCTCTTCTTTATCTTTTGGAGACCTCCAATTAATGTATTTTCCGTTCTTAATTCGACCATCTTCAGGTTTTTTTGCTTTACAGGGAATAATCCAATTACGTCCAATCCGTTCTATCCCAGCAATTCGATTATTCTTGCACAGTATTTGCACTTGTCTTTCTGAAATATTCCATTTTTCTGCTGCTTCCTTTACTGTCATGAACTCTCTCATGAGCGATCCCCTTTTATCCCAAAATGAATGCAATATTTTCTTCTTCATATTATATTATATTCGTTTATCCGAAATATATCAATGCCCCCTATGGTTCGCAAGCTGGAGGATACTAAGATAGAAATTAAGTTGCGGATTGCTCTTTGGTATGTTAGAATCCGTTACAGAAAAAATTACAAGGCATTGCTAGGGAAGCTGGACATTGTAATTACGAGACATCGAATTGTGGTGTTTTGTGATAGTGAGTTTTGGCATGGACGGAATTATGAAAATGGTCAGAAACCAAAAAATATGATACAGTCTGTATTTGCGCAAGCGGCTTTTTGCCTACGAATTTGCAACTGTCAAACTACCGTGTCGTCCGTAGTACTTTCTATTATCAAGGTAAAGATATCGTTGAAAATATTGTAACTTTTGGTTGTGCAAAACAATTCAAAGACATTTACTCAAAGAAATCAAAAATGATAGATCGGGATGAAAGCTGTAAATGTGATAGAGAACTCTTGACTAAACATGAAGAAGGGTAACGCTGCGATACAGAACTCTGTCAGATTGATTGCTCAGTCTTTGAACATTCCCTGTGTTTCGAATTGGAGAGGACAAGTTTGCCTTTCTTCTTGCGGCTACATATTGGTACTTTGGATAAGGAGTTAATTATGAAACAAAGAATGATTAGTAGGTGTTTCTTTCTGACTTGTGTATTTCTTTTTTTGACAATCTCAATTAGTATTATTGCATATTCAAATGAAATTATACCATTAACAGATGCGCATATGATTGATTTTGAACGATGTGAAATTATTGCAGAGAAAATAACAGATTCGTATGGAAATGACTATAACGAGAACGTAATGCGGTTTGATGCTGGTTGGAATGGATTTGCTTCTTTTGATCTTGACGGAGCATATGCCAGGATAACGGGGGCATTTGTCGCGGCAGATGACACTTCAAGTGATGCTGAGCTTAATGCTGCAATCTTTGTGGATGGTGTACAATGTTTTTCTATGAGTAGATATACAAAACAGCAACCAAAACAGGAATTCGATATTGATTTATCCGGTGCATGCAGACTGGATATTAAGACTTCCAATGCTTATGAATCTAATGGCAAAAGTTTATATTTAGTTGAAACAAAGTTTGAAAAGAGTGGGGAAGTACTCCCTTTCACGGAATGGTATAGTTTAAGAAATACGGTTTTAATTGATTCTCATAGTTATGAAGCTACAAAGTCGCTAGGCGTTGATTCATATGGAGAGCTTCACAATGGTTCGTTAAGATTTGATGCATCTCACGACTCTTATGCACTGTTCAATCTTAACAAACAGTATCATTCGTTCTCCGCATCGCTTGCACCGGGGAATGATACCAGTAGTGATATAAAGATGGATATCACTATTTATTGTGATGACAATGTTGTGTTTTCTGAACAAGGGATCACTCGACTGGATCCTAAAATGGCTATTAATCTCGATGTAACAGATGTTGGCGTGCTACGTGTTGAAACGGATGCGGAATATGATGGAAACTATGATGCTTATCTCTATATTTATGATGATATTTTAAAGTGATAATGCTAGTGTAAAAAATTCTGTGTAAACAGCTTGGATCGATGATAAAATTTAGAATTGAAGGAGGCAGAATGGCATACTTTGCTGTTCTGCCTCTTGGTTATTAACTGCACAGAGATGATAAGTAAACGTAAAATCATCCGCCTTTCCTGACTCTGTTTTTTCTGGCATACTCTAAAAAACCGAAAAAACTAATAATTTTTTAGAGAGGAGTCAGGATCATGGATAAAACTACTCACCAAGTTCGCAGTGCTAACTGGAAGTCACTTATCGAGCAATGCCAGGCTCGGCCGGAAGGCCAAACGGCAAAACAATGGCTTGCTGATAACAATGTTTCTGAAAAACAGTATTACTACTGGCTCCGCAAGATGCGAAAAGAAGCTTATGAAGATATGCATACTTCCTTGCCTGCAACAGTAATAACTCCTGATAAAGCTCCGTCTTTACCTGCTGTTTCGTATGCATCTTTTTCAACGAAAGACCTTCTTGATAATGATGTATCTCCAGCTGTAGTGATCCGAACAGAAAAATCTACGATCGAAATATCTTCTGCGGTTTCAGAAAAGCTGATGGTCAAGCTTGTAAAGGCGGTGGCACATGCTCTTTGAAGCTCACGGAATAACAAAGTTTGTAGTGATCTGCGGATACACCGATCTTCGGAAGGGGGTCGTGGGCCTTTCACAGATCATAGAAGGTACTTTTCATATGGATCCCTTTGAGGAGAAAGTCCTGTTCCTGTTCTGTGGCAGACGCGGCGACCGGATCAAAGCGCTGCTTTGGGAAGGCAATGGTTTTCTTCTTCTTTACAAACGATTAGAAAAAGGTTCCCTCTCCTGGCCCAGAACAGCAGAAGAAGCAGTATGTCTTTCAAAACATCCGTACCGCTTATTACTGCAGGGACTAAACCCTCTCCGGTCTGCGATCCAGAATGTAAAACCGGAAACTACGTTTTAACAGCATTGTGCAAAACAGAGATTTTTTTCATAGTCTTTTCTGCCTTGAAACTTATAACTGTGGGTATTCCAGAAACTCCCGTTACATGCCTTACTGTCCTTTCAGTAAAGGTGAAAACATTAGCATGGCTTGTGAGAATCCCCGTTGTACAAGCCTTTGATCCGGCTTCTGCAATGCTTCATCCATAGGCAGTTTGACGAATGGCTAAAACTGCCCGGGTCGCATAAAACCTGCATTTCCTGTATAATAAGAAACAGGAAATGGAGGACGAAATGAGCAGAAACTACACCGCTGACGAACTGAATAGCATGAGCCAGAAAGAACTTGCCCTGATCATTCTCAGTCTTCAGGATCAGCTGCAAAACCTGAATGAGAATTTTGAAAGGCTGATCGAACAGGTCCGTATCGCTAACCAGAACCAGTATGGCCGGAGAAGCGAGAAACTGGATGTCATTGACGGACAGTTTTCGTTTTTTGACGAAGCGGAAGCTTATTCGGATCCTGACAGCGAGGAACCTTCTGTAGAAGAAACAGTAAAGTCGTATACCCGAAAAAAGGTGAAGGGCAAACGTGACTCTGACCTGGAAGGATTACCGACAGAGAATATCGCTCATTCTGTATCAGAGGATCAGTTGAACGCTTTCTATGGAGCTGGTAACTGGAAACAGCTCCCGACAGAAACGTTTAAGCGCCTTCGGTATGAACCTGCCTCATGGACTGTGGAAGTCCATTCAGTGGAAGTTTATGTTGGTACGGGTGGCGATCATCAGGACGAGTTCCTGCGCGGGAAACGGCCCAAAGATCTTCTGCGTAACAGTATAGTAACACCATCCCTTGGAGCTGCGATCCTGAACGCGAAGTATGTCAATGCGCTTCCTCTCTACAGGATCTCACAGGAGTTTGAACGGAATGGTCTTACTCTTTCGAGGCAGACTATGGCAAACTGGGTCATTGCGTTCCGAAAGTACTTCCGGCCTTTGTGGAACCGGATGAAAACACACCTGCTCAGCCTGCCGGTTGTACAGGCAGATGAAACGCCCACCCTGGTCATACATGACGGAAGGCCTACAACGAGTAATAGTTATATGTGGGTCCACCGTTCAGGAGAATTCTGCCGGGAGACACCGATCATCCTGTGTGAATATCAGAAAACCCGACATCATGATCATCCCAAAGAGTTCTATAAGGAATATCAAGGTATCCTTGAAACAGATGGTCTCCAGCAGTACCACCTGCTTGAAAAAGAACTCAGCGGGTTGACGAACGCCAACTGCTGGACGCATGCGAGGCGCGATTTTGCCGAAGCATGCAAGGCGATGGACAAGAAACATATCCAGGCGATGCGTATGTCCACTGCACATCAGGCATTAGAGCTGATCGCCGGCATCTTCCATGAGGAAGAGAAACTCAAAGAGCTTTCTGCTGACGAACGCCTGGAACAGAGAACCATAAAGGTCAAGCCTCTTGTGGAGGCGTATTTCGCGTGGGTAAGAGAGCAGCTTTCATCGGAGAAGCTTCTTCCCAAGGGAAAAACAAGAGAAGGCCTTAACTATAGCATAAATCACGAGAAATATTTAAAGGTATTTCTCACGGACGGCAACGTTCCGATCGACAATTCGGCAAGCGAACGATCGATCAGGGCTTTCTGTTTGGGAAAGAAAAACTGGGTGCTGATCAATACGATCAAGGGTGCTGAGGCAAGTGCCATCGCATACAGTATTTCAGAAAGTGCAAAGGCGAACAATCTAAAGCCATATATGTACTTTAAGCACCTCCTTACTGTGCTGCCTGAGCATACGGATAAAGAAGGAAATATCCCTCTTGATGTGTTGGACTCTGTAATGCCCTGGTCAAAATCTCTTCCCGAAGAATGCTATAAATGCCATTGAAAAATGGCATTTTTATTGGCCACCGCGGATTATTTGACGTTTACGATGATAATTCATTCTTGACTGCCTGGGGGCGTTCTTTGACCCCCACCCCTATCAATTTTCGCGAATTTTCACGCGAGTGGGGCGGCGGTCAAAAATCAATTATTATTTAAGAACCGTTATTCATCCTCTTTCAAAGCATGATATGTCTCAGTCTTCAAGCTTCGTTCCGCATTTCGAACAGAACAAGGCTCCAGGTTTACACTGGGCTCCGCATTGAGGACAATAAGAACCCTTCCTTTCTGCCACTGGATTGCCTCTACTTGAAGGATTTGCGGCGCTGGGGCTTCTCGTTCCTGCAGTGGATTTTTGCGGTGTGTTCACATAAGCACCGGAAGCATTGATCCGGCCTTCGTAGACAGCCCTCCACCAGTCCATCTCGTCAGCCGCCTGCACATTCGCCATTAGAATACCAAAAACCGAACCTATTATACCAATAAATACAGCAAGGAACATCAGATACCGAGCTGGTCCGTAGCTGTCAAACCAGACATCTCCCGAAGATACTCCCTTCATGTCAAAAACCAGAAGTACGATGAGTATCATAATGTGTAATGCTATTTCTGCGATATTCGTAAATATGATCTTACTAACGGATACCTTCCCGTTATTCACTACTTCTTTGGATTTTTCCAGTAAACCCGGTCGCAATCCGTAAAAATAGGCTTTGGGTACCCATAAATATTTCACATAATTGATTATCTCCAGTATCGCTGTTATCATCACCAAAAAACAAATTGATGATCCCATCACCCCTAACTGGAAAATACGCAGACCTTTATAACGAACCCAGGCTGCCTCATACAGTATGCCATAGGGAAGAAGCAAAGAGATAATATAAATCACTCCGGAAATAATCTTTATAAAGGCCATCACATAATTTTTATTTTTTCTTTCCATCTCAGATTCCTCCAAACTGGTTTTCGATATCGCTAATTGTTAAGGTAGTTGTAAGTAAAAAGCTGAATGATTTTGTTACTGTATGTTTCTCTTGCTTGTCCGGTTTTACCATGACCAGAATAAGCTGTAAATGACAAGCGGCTTCGCCGTCGCTACGCGATCATTGACATCTTATTCTGATCATGGTTTGGGATAATCAAGCA
>CACZPF010000453.1 GCA_902782975.1 uncultured Lachnospiraceae bacterium | reverse complement strand
TTCTTTTCGGCTTTTTCCGCTTTTTTCTCAGGTTTCTTTTCGACCTTCTTTGTTTTTTCCGCTGCTTTTTCTGCCTTTTTTTCTTCTTTCACGGGTTTTTTTGCAGCAGGTGCCGGACTCTTTTTCTCGCTGAATACTTCGCTGATAATATCTTCATCCGATTTCTTTTTTCTTGCCTCGATAACAGCTTTTTTTGCGCCGAGACCTAAAAAACCTTTTGTTTCATATTCAAGGATATTGTATTCGATATTGTCCCTTGTGGTACCAAGCTGGATAGACGCTTCCAGTACAGCATCCTCAACCGTCTTGCCACTGACTTTGATATATTCTTCCATGACGTTCCTTTCTGATCCACGTATTCTCTTTCCGACGGCACCGGTTTTTGTTATTTTTTCCCGTGAGCTTCATTATATTCCTGTACCATCATCGCCTTTGACGCTAATGAACCCGGTTTTGCGCTGCCTTTTTTCACTGTCTGGGCCGCGCCTGAATCAATACTCGCCGCTGTTTTTGAAAGTTCCGCTTTGGGGCTCTCCTTAAACTGTTTATTTACCGGAACATCAATATTTCTGGTTTTGATATTTGCGTTCCCGGTCATCTTCTGAGGCGGAAGACCCTGTTTTGCCCTTTTCTTATTAAGCTTTTCCAGGTTCTCTTTCATCAGATCGTCAATATTAATCTTATCCAGTTTTCTGTTAATAATGACCTGCTGTATGCTTCTGATGACAGCACCGGCGATCCAGTAGATACCAAGACCGGTCGGCAGGGTAAGACAAAATACCGCGGACATGATCGGCATGATCGTGTTCATGCTCTTCATGGTATTGGCCATATTATCGGAAGAATCATTTCCGCCGCGGCCGGAATTGTCAGTTGTCAGCGTCATCAGCTTGGCGTTCAGCCATTGGGTCACGGCAGCCAGAACCGGAATCATCACAGCGCCGATCAGCAGCAGGATTTTCCTGTTCTGCCAGGCGTTCATAAGAATATTCAGCGGGGCGTCGGCAATATTCAGCCCCAGGAAGTTATTCATATGATCAATATTCTTTTGAACGGAAGCGATCGTACTGCCGAGATCGGGAAACTTGTCCGCCATCTCCGCCCAGTTTGCCGGTTTGAATTTGTACAGCGTGTCAACGATGGTCAGATCCGTCATCTGCGGAAATGAAACATGCAGGTTTTTTGCCACCTCTGTCAGGTATTCTTCCGCGCCGGCTGTTTTCATAAGAGCGGAAGAGAGCGGTGTAAACACGGCTTTGACTTTATCAACGTATGCGGGAATATTCCAGATTACCCTGTACAGGGCAAACAGGATAGGCATCTGTATGATCAGCTGCAGACAGCTTCCCATCGGGTTTACACCGTATTTGGCATACACAGCCTGCGTTTCTTCGTTCATTTTGGCCATGGCCGTCTGGTCGTTGTTTTTGCCCTTATACTTTTTCTGAATTGCCTGGATCTCAGGATTCATTTTCGCAGAAAGCTTGGAAAATTTCTGCTGCTGAATCGTAAGCGGCGTCATCAGCATATTCACAACAATTGTAAAAAGAATAATGCAAAGACCGATATTTTCAATGCCGATCCCCGACTGGACAATGAAAATACCGTTCATGATAAATCCTAAAAGTACTGCCACCCATCCGATCACAGGGGTGCTGCTTTTAGTCAAATACATAAATCATCCTCCCGAACTGTGTATAATCCCCGAAAGGCATTTTTTACGGAACCGGATCATATCCGCCTCTTGAAAAAGGATTACACCTGAGTATTCTCCAGATTGCCAGAAGACTCCCTTTCACGGCCCCGTGTTTTTCAATCGCCTGCAGTCCGTAACTGGAACAGGTCGGTATATATGGGCATTTTGTAATCTTCACGGGAGAAATATAGATCTGATACAATCTGATCATTTTAATCAATATCTTTTTCACTTTTTTTTATATTCTGCTTACCCGCAAGATGAAGCAGAGCGCTCTCGATTTCAAAGAAATTTCTTCCTTTAGCGCCCGGTCTGGCAACAACAATCATATCCAGACCTTCAACAAATTCCTCTTCGTGCAGCCGGTAGCTTTCTCTGATCAGCCTTGCCAGATGATGTCTCACAACACTGTTTCCGATTTTTTTGCTGATCGATATTCCCAGTCTGTTTCTGTGTGTATCATTCCGAAGAACATACAGTACAAGATACCGGTTGCCATATGATTTCCCGTTTCGATAGACAAACTGAAAATCCTGATTTTTCTTTAATGATTCCGAATATTTCATAAGACCCGACAAGATGAAAAAAGAGTTCCGAGTAAACGAAACTCTCTGCTTTCACCATTATGCATAAATCATATTGTCCGATCTGCCGATCAGATCGATTATTATGCGGATAATACTTTTCTGCCCTTAGCTCTTCTGGCAGCAAGAACTTTGCGGCCGTTTGCCGTGCTCATTCTGGCTCTGAAACCATGCACTTTGGACCTGGACCTTTTCTTAGGCTGAAATGTCATTTTCATATGGCGCGCCCCCCTCTCTTTACCAAATATCTATCATTATTGGCTTATTTCCGATTTGTGAGAACATCACGACAAGTATAGCATAAATCATTTTCAAGTCAAGCTTTTCCTTCCTCATAAATTCGACCTTTTATCCACATTTTGTTGATAAGTTGTTGATAAGTTGTCGTTATTCTGTTTATGGTTCTTTCTATTCTCTGGATGAATCGTATATTATTGCCCCTTTTTTCTGTGGATGATTCTTTTTCTTTATTCACATTCTCTTTTTCGCTTTGGAAAGAGTAATGTCCAGAAATCTTTTGTAACTTTTTACAATGAATTGTTGACTTGTAAAAAATCTCTGTTTAGTTTAATATTATGCTAGGAATATTGTGTTTAGGAGCATGAAAAAATGGATATTATCCGGGAAAAATGGGATGACATTCTCTATACCGTTAAGACAGAATATGAGATGTCCGATATCTCTTTTAAAACATGGCTGAAACCTCTGACGATCCATCAGGTAGATAATGACGCGCATCTTGTCACCATTATCGTTCCGACGGAACAGATGGGCGTAGACTATATCAATAGAAAATATATGTTCCCCTTAAAGGTAGCCATCGCCGAAACCACGGGAATCGAATATGATATACAGTTCATCCTGCCGGGTGATATCGAAGAAGAAGAAAACCAGGATTCTTCTCTGTCCGGAAGGCTCCAGACAGACCCGGCCGCGGATAAAAGAGCAAACCTGAATGCCAAATATACTTTTGACACTTTCGTTGTCGGCAGCAACAATAAGTTCGCGCATGCCGCCGCCCTGGCTGTGGCGGAATCACCGGGAAAAATGTATAACCCTCTGTTTATCTACGGAGGAGCGGGACTTGGAAAAACGCACCTGATGCATTCCATCGCCCATTTTATCCTGGATCAGACGCCTTCCAAAAAAGTTCTCTATGTAACAAGCGAGATCTTTACCAACGAACTGATTGACGCGATCCGTAACGGAAACAATTCCGCCATTTCTTCTTTCAGGGAAAAATACAGGAATGTCGATGTGCTGTTGATTGATGACATCCAGTTTATAAAAGGAAAGGAAGCTACACAGGAAGAGTTCTTCCATACCTTTAATGACCTGCACAGATTCAACAGGCAGATTATCATTTCCAGTGATAAACCGCCCAGAGAAATCGAAACCCTTGAAGAGAGACTCCGTTCCAGATTTGAATGGGGACTGCTGGCTGATATCGGCGCTCCCGACTATGAGACGCGCATGGCCATTCTCCGGCGCAAGGAAGAAACAGAAGGTTTCCATTTCGATGACAAAGTCATTGAATACATTGCCGCCAACATCCGCTCCAATATCCGTGAACTGGAAAGCGCCCTGAACAAACTGATTGCCCTGAGAAAACTGGAAAATAAACAGATCACGATCGAACTGGCGGAAGAAGCTGTCAAAGACATCATCTCTCCGGCCCAGGACCGTCCCATCACGGCGGACCTGATTTTAAACACCGTGGCAGAACATTTCCAGCTGCAGCCCGGAGATATAATAGGAAAGAAAAAGAGCAACAATATTGTTATTCCCCGCCATATCGTGATGTATCTGTGCAGATACCTGATTGACATGCCCTTTAAAGCCATTGGGGATTACCTGGGGAAAAGAGATCATTCTACGGTGATAAACGGTGTAAACAATATTGAAAAAGAAATCAGTTCTTCACAGAACATGAAAAATACGGTTGATACCATCCGCAAGAAGATTAATCCGAACCTGTAGGATATCAACAGGCAGTCACGGCTGTTTCCCTTTCCTTCCACTGCCTTTTCCATACCGGAAAACCACGGTGCCGTGAGGGATAACGAGATGTTTCCACAATTCAACAGCCCTTATGAATAAGAAGATGAATGATTATTATATACTTAGTTATGGAGGTCTCAAAATCATATGAAGATTATCTGTTCAAAAGCCGATCTGATAAAAGCGGTGGGGATTGTTTCTAAAGCCGTTCCTACAAGAACAACCATGCCTATTCTGGAATGTATTCTGATAGATGCGCAGGCATCCAGTATCAAGCTGACAGCTAATGATATGGAACTGGGAATCGAAACCATCATGCAGGGAACGATTGCGGAAAAAGGAATGGCTGCACTGGATGCAAAGCTTTTCTCCGATATTATCAGGAAGCTTCCGGACAGTGATATTACCTTGGAAACGGATGCCAATTATCAGGCTACGATTACCTGCGGAAAAACTATTTTCAGGATTCCCGGCAAAGACGGGGAAGATTTTTCCAGAATTCCCCTGATTGAAAAAAATGTTCCCATTGTCATTTCACAGTTTACCCTGAAAGACCTGATTCGTTAGACCATCTTTTCCATCGCGCAGAATGATACCAATAAGATCATGACCGGTGAACTCTTTGAGATAAAGGGAAATCACTTCCGGGTGGTATCTCTGGACGGCCATCGTATTTCTATCCGCAATGTTGCCCTGAAGGAGGAATACGGTGACCAGAAGGTAATCGTACCCGGAAAGACGCTGACCGAAATATCCAAAATCCTGTCAGGTGAAACGCAGGATCTGGTGGATATGTATCTGACGAAAAATCATATTATGTTTTCTTTCGATGATACGATTGTGGTTTCCCGGCTGATCGAAGGGTCTTATTTTAAAGTTGACCAGATGCTTTCCACCGATTATGAGACAAAAGTTTCCATTAACCGCCGGGAAATGCTGGACTGCATAGACAGGTCTACGTTGTTTGTGCGTGAGGATGACAAAAAGCCAATCGTGATGACAATCGAAGACGACGTTATGCAGCTGAAAATGAAATCTCAGATGGGATCACTGGATGAGTCAATCCTGATTGAAAAAGAAGGGAAAAACATTAAGATCGGCTTTAATCCGAAATACCTGATTGACGCTCTCCGGGCAATTGATGATGAAACCATCGATATTTACTATGTGAATCCGAAGGCTCCCTGTTTTATCAGGGATACCGATAACAGTTACACATATCTTGTTCTTCCTGTAAACTTTGTGGATTAAAAGAAAAGTAGGAAAAGACAGACTATGACAGATCTGAAACTGAAAGAAGAATTTATCAGGCTTGGGCAGGCATTAAAGGCCGCGCATCTGTGTGATATGGGATCAGATGCGAAACAGGCCATACAAGGCGGTCTTGTCAAAGTGAACCAGGAAACGGAACTTCGCAGGGGAAGAAAACTGTACGCAGGAGACCTGGTGGAATATGACGGGACAACCATCCGGATCGTGGAATGAAAATCATATCGATAAAAGCAGAAGATTTCAGGAATTATGAGTCGTTTGATCTCGAATTGAGCGGCGGGACCAATCTTTTTTACGGAGACAACGCGCAGGGAAAAACAAATATTCTGGAAGCAGCTTTCCTGTGCGGAACGACGAGATCTCACAGGACATCCAAAGACCGGGAAATGATCCGTTTTGGCAGGGAAGAATCACATATCAGGATGGAAATCCTGAAAAATGATATTCCGTATCGAATCGATATGCACCTGAAGATGAATAAATCAAAAGGGATTGCCATCAATGGTGTGCCGATCAGAAAAGCCGGCGAACTGATCGGGCTTTGCCATTTGGTTTTCTTTTCTCCGGAAGATCTCGGGATTATCAAGAACAGTCCTTCAGAGCGCAGAAAATTTATGGACATGGAACTGTGCCAGCTGGAGAAGCTGTATCTGCATCAGCTTTCCGGCTATCAGCGCGCGCTGATGCAGCGGAATAAGCTGCTGAAGGATATGTCGTACCGGGATGATTACGCGGCGATGCTCGATGTATGGGATGAGCAGCTGATCCGTTACGGCTGCCTGGTCATACAGGAACGGGAAAAATTTATTGAACGCCTGAGAGGCATTATCAAAAAGATTCATGACAGGCTTTCGGGCGGCAGAGAGGAGCTGACATTATGTTATGATAAAAATGTCAGCACAGATACTTTTCGTGATGCCCTGATTGCAGGAAGAGAAAAAGACATACATTTGAAAACGACAGGCTGCGGGCCGCACCGGGATGACCTGGTAATTTTCTGTAACGGCATCGACCTGAGAAAATTCGGTTCTCAGGGACAGCAGAGAACGGCAGCCTTGTCTCTGAAACTGGCGGAAATTGAGCTGGTCAGGCAGGAAACAGGAGATATGCCTGTTCTTCTGCTGGATGATGTTC
>CACZPF010000452.1 GCA_902782975.1 uncultured Lachnospiraceae bacterium | reverse complement strand
GCGAAACTCTCTGCATCGATTGAATTGTATGAATCTTCAAACGGCTTCGATGCCTTGAACTTCTAACCTCCTCAAAAAATGCTGAATGCGTTTCTCCATTCCCTGTCAGTCTCCCTCAACGCTCAGGACCAGGATCCCGAATGCGGGCACCGTCAGGCGTCGTGCGGAAAATACCGGCATACTGCCGGGCATCAGAAGATGGCCGGCCATGGTAAGCCTTTTTTCTCCAAGTCCCGCAAGTGTATCGGACAGTGCTTCGTTCACAGCTTTTCTGTCAAATGTCACATTTTCTTCAGACATATTGATGACCAGGACCACCGGCTGAGCGTTTTCCTCTGTGCGGACAAGCACACAGACTTCTTTCCCGGAAAGGCCTTCTGCCAGAAGTGTCTTTCCGGAAGCGATGACCGGGAGATCCTCCCGCAGGTGAACAGCCTTTCTTACATAAGAATAGATGGAATAAGGGTCTTCCGCCTGCTCTTCCAGGGCGGGAAATTTCATGTCAAAATCTTCCATCTCAGGAGGGCCTGCCGTCATACCTTCCGAAGCAGGATCTGTATTCCAGAACATGGGAGCTCGTTTGTTTTCGTCCCGGCCGGATCCCTTCATCCCCAGTTCTTCCCCGTAATAGAGGAAAGCATTCCCGGGCATCATCAGATTCAGGCCAAGGCCAAGCTTTACACGGGTCCCATCATCTCTGGTATAATACCCGGCACCTCTTGCCATGTCATGATTTGTATAAAACGGGGCATCTATATAATCCGGATGGAAGGAAGAAAACAGTTCTTCCTGTTCCACGATCTTCTCCCCGTAGGAAGAAGCCGCCTTTTTTCCTCTTGCAAACCGGGCGATCAGACCTTCCGCCCCGGCAAATTCAAAATTAAACAACGAATCGATACCACTGGCATAATATCTGGCATACACAGCCTGGCTGGCCCAGGCTTCTCCCACCAGATAGGCCGAAGGATTCAGCTTTTTGACCTTCTCATTCAGCCAGGCCAGAAAATCAATGTTCGATTCTTCATTTTCCGTAAAATAATAGGTCACTGCATCCAGGCGGAACCCGTCCACTCCCTTTTCCATCCAGAAGGTCAGGATCTTCTCGATCTCCTCCCTCACCTCCGGCTCATCCAGTGCCAGATCCGGCATTCCTTCCCAGAATCTGGCTTCATAATACCACCCGGAATCCGGAAGAGGCGCATAGCCGTCCTGCGGTTCCCTGGAAAAATGATAATACCCTGTATAATGACAGGCTGCCGGATCCGGATCCTGCCCGTCGCCGAGAGAGCGCAGATAGTCCGCAGCTTCTTTAAACCAGGGATGCTCTGTGGAAGTGTGATTCAGCGGCAGATCCAGGATCAGGCGCACACCTCTTTTGTGGCATTCGTTCAGGAGAGTCTCAAAATCCTCCATGGTGCCGTAAACAGGGTCAATCGCGCAATAATCCGTCACGTCATATTTATGATATGTGGGAGAAGGAAAGACCGGCATGACCCAGATCATATCACAGCCCAGATCCTCATCATCCGCTGCGTTTCCGTTGTTGATGTAGTCCAGTTTTTGTGTGAGTCCCGGCAGGTCGCCGATTCCATCCCCGTTTCCGTCAAAAAAGGAATATACAAAAACTTCATAGCATGTTCCGCACAGAGAGTCCCGCCTGTTCGTATCAGGCGCTTCACCAGCCGGACTTTCAGCGGCTGCTTCTTTCATTTCAGAATCTTCACCGGCCGGACTTTCAGCGGCGGCTTCTTTCATTTCAGGCGCTTCACCGGCCGGACTTTCAGCGGCCATCACTTTTATTCCGGGGAAGTCTATCCCCGGCCAATCTGCAGAATCAGCCGCGATCATCCCTGCGCCCAGGAGGATCCCGGCTGCCAGAATCTTCACCGTAAGTTTTTTCATGCTCATGCGATCCCCTTACAGGGGCACTGCCTCTTCAGACAGTGCCCTTCAAAATGATCAGTCCGGATCAGCCCTTGACTGCGCCTCCGGTAACGCCTTCCACGTAATATTTCTGCAGGAACATGAACAGGATCGTGATGGGAACCGCCACAAGGATCCCGCCCGCACAGAACCTGGTAAAATATCCCTGATAGTCATTGGTCCAGACCCATCTCTGAAGACCGACCGCCACATTGTAACTCTTATCATGGCCAAAAGCGATGTAGGAAGCAAACACATAATCGCACCATGGAGCCATAAACGCGATCAATGCCGTGTAAATAATAATCGGCTTCGCCATCGGAATGGTCATGGTAAAGAAGATACGTGCCCGGGAAGCACCGTCGATCCGCGCGGCTTCGTCCAGCGCGAAGGGAATCGTGTCAAAATAACCCTTGCACACATAGTACCCCATTCCGGAACTGGCCACCGAAACCAGGATCAATCCGGGAACTGCGCCCGCCTGGGTGAGACCGAACTGCTTTAACAGGAAATAAAGGCAGATCATGGTCAGGAAACCCGGGAACATGCCGAGGACCAGCCAGAAGCGCATCAGAAAAGTTCTGCCCTGAAAACGCATCCGTGACAGCGCATAGGAAACGCAGAGGACGATGATCGTCTGGAACAGCGTTACAAAGAAGGCGATCGTAAATGTATTCTTGTACCAGAGCAGGAAATTGGTTTCTCCTGAAAACCAAAATGTATAATTATCGATAGAAAAAGACTTGGGAATAATATAATCTACCATTCCGCCGTATTCTGTTGCATAGGAACGGAAGCTCT
>CACZPF010000451.1 GCA_902782975.1 uncultured Lachnospiraceae bacterium | reverse complement strand
TCACCGGCCACCTTGACGGCTCTTTCGAGCAATTCATAATTAGCTGTAGGAGCAAATGTACCCGGCAGATTATACTGAGAAGCAAAGTTTGAATCCGTGCAGGCGCCTATGGCAATCACTACATCCATCACATTCACATCGTCCTGCAGCCCGCCTGCAGAACCGATGCGGATAATGGCATCCACATCATAAAAATGATACAATTCATAACTGTAGATACCGATGGAAGGTATGCCCATACCGCTACCCATAATGGACACCGGCTGTCCCTTATAGGTTCCCGTAAAGCCAAACATATTCCGGACTGTGTTAAAGCAGACCGGATTTTCCAGATAGGTCTCCGCAATATACTTGGCACGGAGCGGATCTCCCGGCATCAGAACCTTTTTCGCAATGTCTCCAGCTTTGGCCGTGTTGTGGGGTGTAGGTAAATTATTCATCATCCATTCCTCCTTCTCTGTACTGATAACTATACTGTGCGCCGCAATAAAATCCGGCCGCAAAAGATGCGCCCCTGTCAATGGGCATTTACAATAAGAATAAATCCACTTGTCAATAAATCACTTTATTCATCAATTTTACCAAAAATATTCTCTTCTATCAATCTAAAATCAAATTTATTTTGGCGGCATCCCATGTATTCTATCAGATTCTTTTCCTGACCACCCGGTCATGCTTGAATTACACCCTTTTTCCGTGGTATATTTGCACTAAATTCAAACAGCAATTCAAACAAGTAACTCAAGCGCTGATATCAGTCGTCGGTTTAAATCAGTGCGGATAAAGAGGTGGATTTTATGAAGAAGGTTCTTGTCATCGGTTCTACTGTGGCAGATGTCATTATCGAACTTGTAGATCATCTTCCGGCAACCGGAGAAGATGTCCATGTAAAACAGCAGAAAATGTCTCTGGGCGGCTGTGCCTTTAATGTCTCCGACTCCATCCGGCACTTCCAGGTTCCCTACATCCTTTTCTCCCCTGTCGGAAGCGGTCCTTATGGAAATTTTGTCAGAGAAAATCTTAAAAAAAGAGGCATCATTTCGCCAGTCCCTGCCCCGGAAGAAGAAAACGGCTGCTGCTATTGTTTTATCGAAAGTACGGGAGAGCGGACGTTTATATCCTATCATGGGGCCGAATACCGTTTCCGGCCGGAATGGTTCCATCTGATCGATCTTTCAGAAATTGACACCATTTACATCTGCGGTCTGGAAATCGAAGAAGAAACAGGCATTCATATCCTGTCTTTTCTTAAAACAGTTCCAAAGAGCTGTACCATCTACTTTGCACCCGGCCCCCGGCTGACAAGGATCCGCCCGGAACTGCTGTCAGATCTCTATACTCTTCGCCCGATCCTGCATCTTAATCAGACGGAAGCGGAAAACGCTGCTGGTATCGGATCCGTTCGGACATCCGGAAAAGACTCCGGTCTATCTTCGATCCAGAAAGCAGCACGGGTCCTGTATCAAAAAACGAACAATACTGTCATCATCACTCTGGGGTCCGCGGGCTGCTTTTATTATGACGGAACCAGAGAAGAGATCATTCCGGCATTTCCCGTCTGCCAGACAGATACCAACGGAGCCGGAGACGCACATATCGGTTCATTTATTGCCTGCCGGAAACTCGGCTATTCCATCCCTCAAGCCATCCGTATGGCCAACAGGGTCTCTTCGGCAGTCGTCATGACACCGGGTGCCCTCCTTCCGGATGAAGTTTTTAATTCTTTATGAGGAGACAGGGGACGGTTCTCTGTCTCCTTTTTCAGAAAAAGGAGACAGAGAACCGTCCCCTGTCTCCTCTCTGTCTCTTTAATAATATATTTCCGCCTTCCCGCGGCCTCTTTTTAGAAGCATCTTCTGTCTTGCTTCCGCCTCTTTAAGGATACTCCCAAAATCCAAGATCAGGTTCCCGTCATACTTAAGGAATTCACCCCTCACCATGGTATAACGGACATTCTCCTGATTACTGCTGTACAGAATGGCGGACACAGGATCGTAGAACGCAAAGGTTCCCGGCTTAAAAAGATCCCATATTACAAGATCCGCCCCGGCTCCCTCCGCCATTTTTCCGGTTCCGAAGGAGAACGCCGCATGCCCCTGCATCAGATGCTGCCATATCTCCTTTGCAGGATGTACTGTCGCATCGTCTCTTTGAAATTTTTCCAGCAGACCGAAAAGGCACGCCTGCTCTACGGGACTCAGCGTATTGGAACTGGCGGCTCCGTCGGTGCCGAAACTGTAGTTGACCCGATCGGAAACGTTGAAAAATCCACCTCTTCCCATGGCCAGCTTCATATAGGTCTTCGGACAGAAGGCAAACCAGGTGTCATCCTTCAGATATTTAAGATCCTCTTCCTCGATCCACAGGCCGTGGGCGATCAGAACCGGACAGTCAAATCCGCCTGCCGCATCCATCACCGCAAAAGGAGTCATTCCCGTATCCGTCCGGGAACTTATTACCTGTGCTTCTTCCTCCGATAGATGAAGATGAATCGGCACCGACAGCCGCTTTGCCTCGTCCACGATCTGCCCCAGGGTCGGTGCAGGACAGGTATAGTTGGAATGAGCTCCCATGTGGAACATGATCCTGTCGGAATCTTTTCGGTGATGTGTAATAAATTCCGAAACGGCAGAAAGACGATCCTTAAAATCCGGCGATGCGCCAAATACTGTCGGGCCGATACTGCAGCGGATACCCGTTTCTTTTACCGCTTTCAGCACCTGTTCTTCTCCAAAATAATGGTCAGCAAACACCGTAACCCCATGGTCGATCATTTCGGCAATTCCCAGCATGGTGCCGATATAAATATCTTCCGGCTCCATACGGCTCTCATAGGGCCAGATCATTTCATTAAACCATGCGTCCGATGTAACATCCTCGGCAATTCCTTTAAAAATGTTCATCGCCGTATGGACGTGCAGGTTGGGCATTCCGGGACTGACAAAATAGCGGGAGCAGTCGATCACCTCACAGGACTCATCCTTGCGAAAAAGGTCCGTCCGTTCTTTATCTTCTCCTGTCCTGCAGATTTTCAGGATCAGACCGTCCTCCACAAAAATATCCTGTTTTTCAATACAATCGCCCTCTTCTGTAATCACAGAAGCATTCTGAAGTAAGGTTCTATCTGACATAATTCTTTCTCCTGGCGCTCTGATTAGTATCCCAATTACAGTCAGCGGCAGAAAAGGCTTGCCGTTTGCTGCTGCAGCACTGCATCGATACCTTCCTGTGTCCTCATCTCATACTGTTTTACAATTCCGCGCGAACAGCGGTTTTTAAAGCGACTTCCATCATCTCGTGGAAGCTTTCCCGGATTTCCGATGCGGGCAGAGATTCACCGGTAAACACATGGTCAGAAATCTGGAAGAGTGCCAGCGCCTTTTTCTTTGCGGCACTTGCAGTCAGATAAAGGCCGGCGGCCTCCATCTCCACCGCAAGATGGCCGAGTTCTTTTGCCTTCTGGTTGGTCTCGGGATCGGGATTGTAGAAAAAGTCAGTCGTATACACCTTTCCGACCCGGGCATGGGCACCGATCTCATCGGCAGCCTTCACAGCTTCCCGAAGAAGTTCCCAGCTGGCTACCGGCGCCGAGGTTCCAGGCAGCGGATAAGCTGTCACCATGGAGGAATTGGTGGATGCCCCCATGGCAATGATCAGATCCCGTACATGGATGTCATCACCGATGCCGCCGGCCGATCCGATACGGATGATGGCTTCTACCCCGAAGAACTTAAACAGTTCGTAGGCATACAGGGTGATGGAGGGCATGCCCATGCCGGACCCCATGACAGAAACTTCCTTTCCTTCAAATGTTCCGGTATATCCGTACATGTTGCGGACATCATTAAAGAGTACCGGATTTTCAAGATAATGCTCAGCCACATATTTGGCGCGAAGAGGATCACCCGGCATCAGGACGACTTTTGCAACATGGGTTCCTTCTTTCAGTTCAATACAGGCGGATGGGGATGACTGCATCATAATCGTAAAACCTCCTTATTAAGTCTTATCATTTTCTATTACAAGGTACGTTTACAGCTTTTTAGTGCTTCCAGCATTACGCAAACAGGTTTTTCAGATTCACGTCAAACGGGGGATAAACAATTCCCCGGTCCGTGATAATGGCCGTCAGCAGTTCATGGTCAGTTACATCAAATGCAGGATTGTAGCATTTAACCTCCGGAAGGGCCATAGGTTCTTTATACCACATGTTCTTGATCTCCTCGGGGTCACGCTGTTCGATCCGGATATCGGCACCGGTGGGGCAATTCATATCGATGGTGGATGTGGGACCAAGGGTGTAGAAAGGAATACCGTAGTGCTTTGCCAGAATCGCTACGCCCGAGGTTCCGATCTTATTGGCAAAATCTCCGTTGGCCGCAATACGGTCACAGCCCACGAAGCAGGCCTGCACCCACCCGTTTTTCATCACGAGGCTGGCCATATTATCGCAGATCAGGGTCACGTCGACGCCTGCTTTCTGAAGTTCGTAGCTGGTCAGGCGCGCTCCCTGCAGAAGAGGCCTGGTCTCATCTGAAAAGACCTTAAAGTCGATCCCTCTTTCTTTTCCCAGAAGCACCGGCCCGATGGCTGTTCCATATTTGGAGGTCGCAAGCGGCCCTGCATTACAATGGGTCAGGATCCCGTCACCCGGCTTTATAAGGGAAAGTCCATACTCCGAAATACGGGTACACATCTCAATATCTTCATCATGAATCGTGATACTGGTATCATGCAGAAGCTCTACCAGCTCCGGAACACTCTTCCCGGCATTTGCCTCAACTACAGAAAGCATGCGCTTTACCGCCCAGCTCAGATTAACTGCTGTCGGACGTGATGAGATCAGATACTCGCCGTCCTTCGAAAGTTCCTTATAAAACTCGTCATAGGACTCTGCCGTCTTCTGCCTTGCCAGCACATACATTCCATAGCCCGCGCAGATTCCGATCGCCGGCGCCCCACGGACAGCCAGCACTTTGATTGCCTGATAAATTTCTTCTGCCGTCTCAAGTGTCAGATACACCTGCCTGTTTGGCAGCTGCGTCTGATCCAGAATGACAACGCGGCATTCATCTTCTGACAGATGCACACTGCATGCCATACGGTCTTCCTTCGATACACCCATGGTTCATTTTCTCCTCTTATAGATCAATTTTTAATTATCTTATCGCACCCAAATACAATTGGCAATAAGTAAAATAACAGCCTGTGAATAGCAGCAACCGGAGGAGATCCTGAACTGTAACGGATGTTTTCCTTCCTGCCGCTCTGCGTAAAAAAAGAGACAGGATAAAAAACTTACCCTGCCCCTTTCTTTTAATTCATGTCAATTTGTATATTTCGGAAAATAATTCCGAAATGCTTTTCCCCAACACTTAAGTGATGTTTCCTTACGTTCCGCTTACGGACGAACAGAATCACGAAGTGCCTGTGCTGCTTCGTTTCCGCCTTCATCGAATGCGGAGGGAACAGTAATCTCGCCATTTGCTACAGATGCAAGAGCAGCTTCTACAGCAGCCTTGGTCTCATCACTTGCATACTTGTTATAGTTCTTATCGGTAACGATGCCTACGCCGCCTTCAACGATACCAAGAGATACTCTCTGGCCAAACAGATCTTCGCCTGCATCCCACTGATCAAAGAACCAGACCAGACCGTTGCCTACGTTCTTCAGACCGGAGGTAAGGGTGATGGCTGCAAGGTCTTCGGAGAAGGTAAGCTCCTGGTCGGAGTCAACGCCGATGAACCAGCCGGTGCCGTTCTCAAGGATAGCT
>CACZPF010000450.1 GCA_902782975.1 uncultured Lachnospiraceae bacterium | reverse complement strand
TGATGCCGGGGAGATATAAGGATATTGAAATCATGATCGACTATTCAAAAGGGAGAGTCATGAAGCTGGGTGAGCTGACGCCTGAATGGTGGATCGATTAAAAGATAGAAATACATGGATAAACTTCGTCATTTGAAAAAATGTCCGAAAAACTTTTAGACCTATGTTGACATACTCTGATGAATTTCATCATGCTGTAACAGATCAGTACCGGCGGATCGTGAATTATTTTAAACCGGACTTTTTGCTGGGACTTACGGCAACGCCGGAACGTATGGACGGGCGCAGTATTTATGAGATCTGTGATTACAATGTCCCATATGAGATCTCTCTGAAGGAGGCAATCAATAAGGGAATGCTGGTGCCGTTTCATTATTACGGGATTTATGACGACACAGATTATTCCTCCCTGCACGTAGTTCGGGGAAGATATGATGAGAAGGAATTAAACGAGACCTATATCGGGAATGTGCACCGCCATGAGATGATCTACAAATATTACTGCAAATACAGGTCAGGACGGGCTCTCGGTTTCTGCTGTTCCAGGGAGCACGCGGAAGAAATGGCGCAGGATTTTTCGCTGCGCGGGATACCGGCTGCAGCTGTTTACAGTGGTGAGCAGGGTGCATATGCACAGGAGCGTTCTTCCGCCATTCAGAAACTGAATGAAGGAACCATAAAGGTGATTTTTTCCGTGGACATGTTCAACGAAGGTGTAGATATAGCCTCACTGGATATGGCCATGTTTCTGAGGCCGACAGAATCACCGATCGTATTCCTGCAGCAGCTGGGGCGGGGACTCCGCACGTACCGTGGAAAGCAGTATCTCACAGTACTGGATTTCATCGGTAATTATGAGAAGGCCGGACGTGTCAGATTCTATCTGACAGGACAGACGGCATCCGCCGGGAATACTTCCTGTATGCCGGCTTCTTCGGAGTATCCGGACGATTGTCTGGTAGATTTTGACATGCGTCTGATCGATCTGTTTGAACAGATGGAGAAAAAGCACAGGCGCGTACAGGATATGCTGCGGGATGAGTATTTCCGGATAAAGGAATTTCTGGAACACCGTCCGACCCGGCTGGAACTGTTTACCTACATGGATGCGGATATTTACGAGATGGTGATCAGCCGGTCGAATATCAATCCGTTTAAACGATATCTGGAATATCTGCATGATCTGAATGAACTGACCGCGGAAGAAACGGCTCTGTATCATACCATCGGTAGAGAATTTATCGGACTGATCGAGACGACGAATATGTCAAAGGTCTATAAGATGCCGGTTCTGATGGCCTTTTATAATCATGGACAAATGCGGATGGCGGTAACGGTAGAGGATCTGCTGGCAGCCTGGAAGGCATTTTTCGGAAACGGGACGAACTGGAAGGATCTGGAGAAGCACCTGACTTATGAAGCATATCAGGCGATTTCGGACAAAGAACACATAAAAAAGATCATGCAGATGCCGGTGCATTTTCTGCAGGAGTCGGGAAAGGGATTCTTTGTGAAGAAGGAAGGATATGTACTGGCGTTAAGAGATGAGATGGAGAGGGTGATCCATGATCCCGTTTTTGTAGAACATGTAAAAGATGTTATCGACTACAAGACCATGGATTATTATCAGAGACGGTATACGGAACACACGTGAACACAAAAGGACCGTCCCCGTGTGTTCCCCTAAGTTCACCCCGAGTGTTCCCTGTCCGGAGGAGAAGTCATGATGAAAAAGGTTGGTATTGTGGCATGCTCGGATGCCCAGAAGGAAGAGTATCGCACACAAAATGAGGAATTGATCGGGTTCTTTGATTCGGTCGGGATCGAGCCGGTGATGAGTTCCTGTATATATGAAAATGCCGGGAGCATTTTTTCCGGCTCGCCCAGGGAGAAGGCAGAGCAGCTGATGAAAATGTTCACGGACCCGGATATAGAAGAGATTTATGATATTTCCGGCGGAGACATGGCAAATCAGATTCTTGATGATCTGGATTATGAGCGGATAGCCGGAAGCAAAGCTGTTTTCTGGGGTTATAGTGACCTGACCACGGTCATCAATGCGATCTACGCGATGACGGAAAAAGCGAGTGTATTATACCAGGTTAAGTTTATGACATCGTTCGGTAATTCGGCTGCGCTGCAGAGGGAGAGGTTTCAGAACAGGGAGTTACTGTTTTCGCCGGCGTTTGAGTTTGTCCGGAAAAAGTCCATGAAGGGCATTGTAGTGGGAGG
>CACZPF010000449.1 GCA_902782975.1 uncultured Lachnospiraceae bacterium | reverse complement strand
GCGGCTCTTTCGCTGGACATCCCCTATCCCATTGCTTCATGGAATGAGAAGGGAGAGTGCGGCTATGCCGCCTTCCACTGTGATGTGCCGGGACTTCTTCTGGAAAACGGACACAGCAGCCGGTGTGAACCCGAATGGGTCGCTTTTTATGAGAAGAATATCCGCCTGCTGCTGGATCATCTTGCCATGTATCCGCTGGATGGCCCGCTGCCGGTCTGTAAAAAGACGGTCTATGAAAAAGCAGTTTATCTGAGCGCCGATGTGCGCGGTCTCTGGTATCCACAGGTACATGAAAACATGATCGTCACGAAAGGGCAGCTTCTCGGGTATGTGGAAGACTTTTTCGGGAATCCGGTGAAAGAGTATTATGCCGAGGATGACGGCCGGGTATTCTATTATACCAGTGCCCTTGCCATTACAGAAGGCGATCCGCTGGTCGCCTACGGACTGGAAGCATACACGAAAGAAAAATAACAGAAAAAAGGAGGCAGGAGAGGTTCGCTGCCTCCTTTTTCTATGGATCAAAGACATGGGCAGGAAAATTTTTTTTGCTGAAGGGAAGGCAGGCAGCACACCGGAACTTTCCATGTATGCTTTATAGGGAAACTCCGGATCCGGCAGCTACCTTTCCCCGGATTGCGTAAAATGGCCGTATATGTTATACTTTAAAAATCGAAGACACAGATGATTTTTACCGGATGAGTGCGAAAAAAATGAAACAGGGAGGGAACATTTTATGCTGAGTGCAAGAGAAAATTTTCTGGAGACGATCAAACCGGACGGCAAACCGGACCGCCTGATCAAACAGTTTGAGGGTACGGTTTTTTATCCGCCAAACCCCGCGTCCATGTATATCCGCGGCAACCGCCACAGAGGTATGGAACCATTGAAAGACAGATTCGGGACCACGATCCTCTGGCCGGAAAACCAGATCGCGGCCATGCCCCATGTAACAGAGGATAACAAAGTGATTTCAGATATCACCGAGTGGAAAGAGCAGCTTGTCATGCCGGACCTTGCCGCAAATGCATCGGATCCTGCTCTCTGGGAGCCCTTTAAGGAAAAGGTTGCAGAACTCAAAAAGACAGGCAGCCTGGTCATGGCTTTCATGCCCACGGGTGTTTTTGAACGTCTCCATTTCCTGATGGGGTTTGAAGACATGTTTGTCAATTATCTGACAGAAGAAGACGACATGATGGATCTTTGTGAGGCAATCGGCGAATACCGTTTCCAGTATATGAAACTGATCGTAGATAATCTGGAACCGGATATCATGCTTTCTCACGATGACTGGGGTTCCAAACATTCCCTGTTTACCAGCCCGGAAGTCTGGCGCCGGTTTATCAAGCCCCAGTATGAAAAAACCTACAGGTACATGAAGGATAAAGGGGTTATCATCATGCATCATGCGGATTCCTTCCTGGAGCCTATCGTCGAGGATATGGTGGATCTGGGAATCGATATCTGGCAGGGGGCTCTTCCGGAAAATGATATTCCGAAGCTTCAGGCACAGCTGGCCGGCCGGATGACACTGATGGGCGGTATTGATGCTTCTATTGTGGACCGGGCTGATTCCACAGAGGAAGAGATCCGCAGTGAAGTTCGCCGTGCCTGCACGGCCTACGGCCCCGGCGGACATTATATCCCCTGTATTACCTACGGCGGCCCCGGATGCCTCTTCCCCCATGTAGATCCGATCATCGACGACGAGATCGGCCGGTACAATAAAGAAGTGTACGGGGTCGAATAAAAAACGGTACAGGGGAGATCAAGAGACATTCAGACAGGTCAGAAAAGAACAGATAAATCAGATCAGAGCAGATCAGGGTCAGATCAGATCAGGTCAGAGCAGATCAGGTCAGATAAGATCAGATAAGATCAGATAGATGAGAATCGGGTAAATGAGAACAGAAACGATACGTTTTGTACGGGAAGTGTACCGTACAGGAAATATGGCCAGCGCGGCAAGAAATCTGAATATCACGCCGCAGGGGCTCGGAAAGGCGATCCAGAAGCTGGAGGAGGAACTGGGCGTCCGGCTTTTTGTCAGATCGGCGGAGGGGGCGGCCCCTACCCCGATCTGTGAACAGATCTTCGACAGACTGACAGAAATTGTGGAGGCGGAAAACTCCATCCGTGCGATCATCAGCCAGACAGTCTCGGATAATATCGAGGAAGAAGTTTTTATGGTGAATATCACCACCCTCGGCATGTTTATAGAGGAAGGCATCCGGGAGTATAACAGCAGATATAAAGATAATATCCGGATCCTGGAGATAACACTGAAAGATGAAATGCAGGATCAGCTGTTTTATTCCAACAAATATGCCTACCGTTATATTTCGAAGGAGGCTATCCCGAATTCTTCTCTGCTGAAAGGAGAGATCGTGGACCTGAAATATGTTCTGATCACGGGGAATAATCCGCTTCTCAATAAACCGGTCGTGACGTATGAAGATCTGTCGGAGCAGACGCTTCTGGTCGAGGATCTCGAGGCTCCGCATATTCAGGTTCTCATGAAGCATTTTGATGAGCGCGGTCTTAAGCGTCCGGATCTGAAAATCGGTACATATGTAAAAGAAGTGATCCGGAAAAGACTGGATGAAAACCCCGGATTTGTCTATTTTGCCCGTGCAAGAGATAAGGATGTGATCCGCTCTTATCATATTCTGGAATTCGATCCTCCCTATTCTACCACAATGTGTCTGGAGACACACAGAAAAACCATGAATAAAGAACTTCTGAAGATCCTGCGGAACAAATTGAAGAACTATAACGATTAGGCATGCGCCACAGGAGCAAAGGCACAGACCGGAACGGCGAAAGACTTTTCCTGCCTGTGCCTTTTCTTATGCCAGGAGCATAAACTAAATGTTTCTACAAGGCATAAACTTTTTGTTTACAAAGAAAAATAGTTATTATTTCATGTTCCAATCAAATATGGTAATATTCTATTGGTAATTATGTCGATTTTTACGGCTGAATATTTGATCGAGGTGGAAATTATGCTGAAATACTGCATTCGAAGACTGCTGTGGATGATTCCTGTGGTACTGGGAGTCGGGCTTCTTACATTTACTTTGATGTATTTTGTTCCCGGTGATCCTACCAGCAAGCTGCTGGGCGTGGACGCAACGCCGGAGGAGAGGCAGGCCCTCAGGGATGAGATGGGCCTGAATGATCCTTATCTGGTTCAGCTGGGCAGGTTCTTTAAAGAGACATTTATAGAGTTCGATCTGGGAAAATCTTATACGACCAAGCAGTCTGTTTCCCAGCAGATCAGGGAAAAGCTGCCCAATACAATGCGGGTCTGCTACTTCAGCGTAGTCATTTCGGTCCTTGTAGGGATCCCGCTGGGGGTACTGGCGGCGACCAATCAGTACAGCTGGAAGGATAATCTATCGATCCTGCTGTCGCTGTTTTTTGCGTCTATGCCAGGATTCTGGTTCGCCCTGATGCTGGTCATGCTTCTGTCGGTCAAATGGGGGATCCTTCCTACGATCTATGACGGCACCTGGAAGAGTTTTATTATCCCGTGTATTTCCGTAGGACTTGCCGGGGCTGCAGGTATCGCCCGTCAGACCAGGTCTTCCATGCTGGAAGTCATCCGTCAGGATTATATTACGACAGCCCGTGCCAAGGGGCAGACAGAGCTTAAGGTCATCTATCAGCATGCGCTGAAGAATGCCCTGATTCCTGTTATTACCGCCATCGGTTCTCAGCTGGCTGCCCTGGTCGGATCTTCCATCATTGCGGAAACGATCTTTTCCATTCCGGGCATCGGCACCTACATGCTGAACGCGGTAAATGCGAGAGATTATCCTGTGGTTCAGGGGACGATCATTGTAGTGGCGATCATTTTCAGTATGACGATTTTTATCGTGGATCTTTTGTATGCCGCTGTCGACCCGAGACTCAGGTCTCAGTACTGATCAACTGTGCGCGGAGGACGATTGCTATGAGTGATGTAAATAGAGATGCCGCCCTGTATACAGCGGCAGAAGACGATGAGCAGGAGCTCAAACGAACGAAT
>CACZPF010000448.1 GCA_902782975.1 uncultured Lachnospiraceae bacterium | reverse complement strand
ATCCGGGAAGAGCGATCAGGAGACGCAGAAAACACCCGAACAGCAGATCAGCGACTATGGAATACAGAAGCTTTCTTTTACAGGGAATTCCGTCAACCCGGGTGATGCCGCCTGATTTCCGGAAACCTGATGATTTCAAAAAATATACGTGGCGGCAGCTGGATCGATTCAGCTGCCGCCACATGTGTTTCTTATGAATGATTCCGGAGAAACTTTACTCGCTTACGAGGGTAATACCTGAGATGTCCGGCGATGCCATCAGGGAATAATTAGTATAGTAGACAACAAATCCCGGTTTGCTTCCGGCCGGTTTTTTTACATGCTTTTTCTGGATATAATCGATTTCTACTTTGGGAGCAGTTTTTCCTTTAGAATAAAAAGCGGCCAGCGCACCCGCCTCCTCAAAGGTGCGGTCCGGGATCTCTCCGTCCGGGCATTTGACGACCACATGGGACCCGGCAATTTTCTTTGCATGAAACCACCAGTCGTTTCCCGTTGCGAACCGGAATGTCAGTTCATCGTTCTGATAATTGTTCTTGCCCACATAGATGTCGTATCCGTCGCTGGAACGATAATGAAACGGCCTGGATTTTGCCTGCATCTTCCGGCCTTTCCGGGATTCAGCATGCCGGTGAATATACCCGTACTCCGTCAGTTCATCTTTGATCTCCCGCAGATCGCTTTCTGATACGGCAATATCCAGCGCATTGGAAATAGATTCCAGATGTTCGATCTCACTGTTGGTTTCGGAGAGCTGTTCGATGGCGGCTTCTTCTGTGCGCTTCAGTTTCTGATACCTGTCGAAATATTTTTTGGCGTTTTCTTTTGCCGTCAGCATCTTATCCAGGGGAATGGTGATCTCTTCACCGGTATAATAGTTTAAAGCCTTCGTGGAGGACGCGCCTTCCGGTATTTCGTATCCGTAAGTGTTGAGAAGCTCTCCGTAGATGCGGAATTTATCCTTCTTTTCCGTATCCTTCAGCTGCCTGGTCTGTATATCCTGTTTTTTATAATTCCGCTCCAGGGATGTCTGTACGATCCGGCGAAGATCCGCCGATTTCTGGCGCATCCGTGCGACAGAATCACGCGAAGCATGGTAAGTTTCCAGCATGGAAGAAACATCCTCAAATGGCCGGACGTCATATTCCTGTCCGAACATCTGATAGGAAAAAACGCCGTATTCAGAAGGAATATCCTCTCTGTACACAATGTTCGGTGTATAATCTTCTTCCCGCAGCAGGTCCATAAAGCGCAGAAACGTGTGACAAAGGTGAAGACTGGCTGCCTCCGAAAGAGAAGCACAGGCATCTTCTCCGTCGATGGAGGCACGGTAGCAGATCTCCTGCGCCATGACCGGGCTGATCCCGGTAAGAGAAGTATAAATTGCTTTGGCAGCAGATAAAGGTTTTTTCAGAACGACTTCGAGAAAATCCTGTTCCGTCACGGAGAGCGGATCCAGTTTATCCTGCGTTTTCGGAATAAAATACATACGGCCCGGCAGCACCTCACGGACAGAACTCATATTCGAAGAAACATGTTTGATACTGTCCAGGATCATATCATGATCATCACAGAAAATAAGATTACTGTGTTTCCCCATCAGTTCCAGGATCAGTTTCTTGCGGCACAGATCCCCCATTTCGTTCAGATGTTCCAGTTCAAAAACAATCACTCTTTCAAGAGAAGGCTGCGTGATGCGGATGATCCGCGCACTTCCTACATGTTTACGAAGCAGCATGCAGAAATTCGGGGCCACCAGCGGACTTGTCTTATTCTTTTCAGTAAAATAGATCAGCGGAAGAGAGGCGCTGGCCGACAGAAGCAGACGTTTGTTTCCGTTCGGGCCTTTCGCCGTGATCAGAAGTTCATCCGGCTCCGGCTGCGCGATCTTATTAATTCTTCCTCCTGCCAGATTTTCATTTAATTCTTTCACCATCGCATGGATGGTAATACCGTCAAATGCCATAGATCGTTTCCTCTTTTTTGTTGTTTCTAATCAGATCAGCAGATCATACCAGATACTATACCAGATAAAAATTTGTTTGACTAGTCTTTTGAAATGAACTATAATATTTCCAAATGTACGCTTATGGGGGTAGTCTGCGCTTTTACCGGCTTTTTCGTCATCAGGGCACCTCATAAAGGCAGGAGGTTTACATGATCAGAAGTATGACCGGCTATGGCAGAGCTGAGGCAGTCACGCCGGACCACAAAGTTACCGTGGAATTAAAATCTGTTAATCACAGATATCTGGACCTTGGTATTAAACTGCCAAGGAAGCTCGGCTTTTTTGAAGGAGCTGTACGGAATCTTTTAAAGTCCTATATGTCCAGAGGGAAAGTGGATGTCTATATATCCTATGAGGATTTTTCCCTCGGAAGTGCAGGCCTCAATTATAACCAGGAGCTTGCTGCGGAATATGTCCGGTATTTTCAGAAGATGGCTTCGGATTTTCAGCTGGTAAATGATATGCAGGTCAGCACCCTTGCAAGATGTCCGGAAGTTCTCACGATGGAAGAAGCATCCATGGATGAAGAAAAACTGTGGGAGATTCTGGAAGCACCGCTTCGGGAAGCGTGTGAAAAATTCGTCCATACCCGGGAACTGGAGGGCGAGAACCTCAAAAAAGATATTCTCCAGAAGCTCGACAATCTTGATCAGAAGGTCGCGCTTGTCGAAGAACGTTCCCCTCTTGTCATAGCTGCATACAGGGGAAAGCTGGAATCCAAGGTCAAAGAGATCATGGCAGACAGCAAGATCGAAGAATCCCGGATCGCGGCTGAGGTGGTTATTTTTGCGGATAAGATCTGCAACGACGAAGAAACGGTCCGTTTAAAAAGCCACATCCGGAATATGATAAAGATCATGAAGGAGTCGGAAGGGGTCGGGCGGAAGCTGGATTTTATGGCGCAGGAGATGAACCGGGAGGCAAATACGATCCTTTCCAAGTCCAATGACCTGGAAGTGTCCAATATCGCGATCGAATTAAAGACGGAAATTGAAAAGATCCGTGAGCAGATACAGAATATCGAATAAAGGGCAAAAAGGATTTCTTTGATATCCGGGTCGGAATCAAATCATATTTTTATAAATCTTCGGAACAGGGGGCATTTGGTTGGCTAAGCTTATTAATATTGGCTTTGGCAATGTAGTAAATTCCGCAAAGATCGTCGCCGTCGTTAATCCGGAAGCAGCACCCATCAAGAGGCTTGTTCAGAGCATCCGCGGGACTTCTTCCCTGATCGATGCCACACAGGGGCGAAAAACGAAAGCTGTTATTATCACTTCAGACGATCATCTGGTTCTTTCGGCGCTTCAGCCGGAGACCATCGCAAAACGTTTTGGGGATCTGAGTCTAAACAGTATGGAAAGGAGTCAGTCGGATGACAAAGATGGCGAATAAAGCAGCAAAAAAAGGACTTTTAATTGTTATTTCCGGTTTTTCGGGTTCCGGTAAAGGGACAGTTCTGAAGGAACTTTGTCAGAACCATGACAATTTTGCTTTCTCCGTCTCGGTAACTACAAGAGACCGCAGGCAGAATGAGGTCGAAGGAGTAGATTATTTTTATATTACAGAAGAGAAGTTCGATGAGATGAATCAGAACGGGCTGCTTCTTGAATCCGCAGGATTTGTGGGGCATCATTACGGCACGCCGAAGGATTATGTGGAGGAAAAAAGACTGGAAGGCAAAGATGTCCTGCTGGAGATCGAAACAGTCGGTGCCATGCAGGTGCGGGCCGCTGATCCGGACGCGGTTCTGATATTTATCACGCCTGCGGATTTTAAAGAGATCGAGAACCGGCTGATCAACCGTAAAAGAGAAGACGCTGCGGAAATCGACCGCCGGATGAAAAAGGCGACGAAGGAGGTTCTTAAACTCCCGGCTTATGATTATATTCTTGTGAATGAAAATGACAAGGCGCCTGAATGTGCCGAGCGGATCTTTCAGATCGTTGAAAATGAACGCCTGAAAGCACGGCGCCAGAATCCGTTTTTAATGGAACTTGAAGAACAGGCAGATGTCTATCGCCAGAAATTCTGGCCTGAGAGCTGAAAGAGAATCAGGTAATTGCGAAACTTTCTGGTGAGATTCATACAATTCAATCGATGCAGAGAGT
>CACZPF010000447.1 GCA_902782975.1 uncultured Lachnospiraceae bacterium | reverse complement strand
TCTGGAAGCACAGTGAAGACCGGAGATGAAACACCTGTTGCTCAGTATCTGCTTCTTCTGGTTCTGGCAGGTATGCTTTCCGTTGTGGTCGCTTACAGGAAAAGAAAAAGAGAGGATGCGGAGTAAGTTTTTAGTGCGTAAAAAGTAAACGGTAAAGCCGACACAACAATTCAATAACAGACTGACAAAATTGTCAGAAAAGATCGGATAGGGAAGAGTCTTTCTTCCCTATCCGTGCACGAATCGCCGGTCACCTCCTGATGACATTTTTCATACGATGATTATGTGCATATTTGAGAAGAGGCTGTGAAAATGGTCATGGCTGCTGGTAAGAGCGTCCGGAAGTAAGGTGATTTCAGCTTACTGCGGGATATCAGCCATGATTTTTTCACAGCCCTTTTTATGATAATATTTCAAATATAAAGAAGAGTATTTGAGGAATAATTCATTTTCTGCTTGAAAAAATCAATGCAGCGAGTTTCGCAATTGCCTATGTATGATTAAGAATAAAAAGGATTATTCCCGGAAATGATCCGGGTCACGGTTCTGGTACAAAAGGATCTGTTCTGACAGGAAGATAGAAAGCAGATACGGAGGGAGACAGGGGACGGTTCTCTGTCTCCCTTTTCTGAATTTTCTGACAAAGGAGACAGAGAACCGTCCCCTGTCTCCTTTAGAAGAGCAGCGGCAGGAAGTCGTGGAGGCAGCGGCGCCAGACGCTCCAGTCGTGGCCGCCGGGGAAGGTTTTGCGGATCATGGTTACGGGTTTTGTCTTTAACATTTCATCATCGTCCAGGAAAATTTTAAAGAATTCGTCCTCTGTTCCCATGGCGCGGTAAAAGACACGGTAGCTTTCTCTGAATTTTTCTCCGTCATCCAGGATATGGAGATGGGTGCCGAGGTCACCGGTTCTGGGGGAGCGAAGAAACCCGCTGAATACGCCTGCATAACCGAAGCGGTCCGGGTTTGAAAGCGTGACAAAGCTTGTCTGAAAGCTTCCCATGCTGAGTCCAGCCATGGCACGGCTCCACTTATCAGTTTTTACGGGAAAATGTGATTCTATGTAAGGAATCAGGTCTTTCAGGATCACTTCTGTAAAGAGGTTATACTGCTGTGCGCCTTCTGTACGAGAGACCATGCCGTTTCCCATGACGATAAGCATTTCTTTCATTTTGCCTTCGTGGAGAAGCTGGTCGGCGATCCGGCCGGCGTGTCCCTGATAAATCCATCCGGTTTCGTTTTCACCATAGCCATGCTGAAGATAGAGGACCGGATATTTTTTGGCCGGATCAAAGGAGGCAGGTCTGTAAACGAGGCAAACCTCCAGCTTGTGCGTAACAGAGGAAGGATAATAGCATCTTGTCACGGTGCCGTGAGGAATGTCGGAAAGGGCATCCCAGGATTCTTCTCCGGGTACGGGAATATCCAGGAAATTCATGGGCCGGCAGGCGCCGTAGCCGATGGGCAGGTAGGGATTCAGTACATCCGCTCCATCGATTTCGACAAAGAAATATTTAAAGCCGCAGCCCATGGAAAGGTCGGCTCCCCACATTTCGTCCGATAGTTTTTCGAGCGGATATTTTGTGCCGAACTGATTCAGCACAACGGTTTTTGCATTAGGTGCCTTGAGACGGATGCGCACCTTTCCATCCGGGAGATATTCATATCCCTGATCACCATCCCGGGAAGGTTCACCAAAATAAGGATCAAAAGAAACAGCAGTATCAAGGGGCCATTGTTTTTTCATCGTAAATCACCTCAATTGTAAAATTCGTACCATTCGATCTCAGCAGCAAGTTTCGCAGATACCTGTATAAAATTGCAGAAGGAGAGGCCTCTGCCTGTTTCATCATATAAAAATATCAGTGAAAATACAAGATATAGCAAAAATCTGTTTTTCTACGGTTATTTATGGGATGGGAAGTATGCGTGTTTGGCTTTACAGAAACGCGAAGACATGATATTTTGGAGGAAACGGGTAAACCGTTCATTATCCGGCTATTCCCGGATGCACGGAGTATTTTGGGCGGACAGCATAGTTCTCTTAACTGCATCGTTTACCGCATTGTAGATTTGTTATCGACGTTGAGCCTTTTCTTCCGTTGCCGGGAATTATGTGGGTGACGTCTTGTGCAGGAAACTATTGGATAGAAAGAATATAAATATGAAGATTGTGAAAGGGAGGAATTAGTTAAATGAATAAGAGAAAACTTGGAAAAACCGGTCTGATGGTGAGTGAAGTCGGTTTTGGCGGGGAATGGCTGGAACGTCATCCGGAGGAGGAGAGCATAGAACTGATCCGCTATGCGGGCACAAAGGGGATCAATATTATCGACTGCTGGATGCCGGATCCGAAGTCCAGAGATATCATCGGAAAAGCCATTGCAGGACAGAGGGATCAGTGGTACGTGCAGGGACATATCGGTTCCACCTGGCAGGACGGGCAGTATGTAAGGTCCCGTGATATGAAGTATGTGAAACCTGCCTTTGAAGATCTGCTTACAAGGATTGGCGGAGGATATATCGATCTTGGCATGATCCATTACATTGATTCCGTGGAAGAATGGAACATCTGTATGAACACGGAATTTATTGATTATGTGAAACAGCTTCATAAAGACGGAATTATCCGGCACATCGGACTTTCCACCCACAATCCTCGCATCGGCAAAATGGCGGTGGAGGCAGGGTTTATCGAGATGATCCTCTTCAGCATCAACCCGGCCTTTGATATGAAGCCTGCTACGGAAGATCTGGATTCCATGTTTGAAGGGTATGATCAGAACCTGTCCGGAATCGATCCGGAGAGGGCTGAGCTCTACCATCTGTGCGAGGAAAACAATGTGGGGATCACGGTGATGAAGGGATTCTTCGGAGGAAGACTGTTCGATGCCGCCACTTCACCTTTTGGCACGGCATTTACACCGGTACAGTGTATTCATTATGCCCTGACCAGACCCGGCGTATGCTCCATTCTCTGCGGGTATGACACAAAGGAACAGGTGGATGCCGCCGTTGCCTACGAGACAGCAGGCGAGGACGAAAAGGATTATGCGTCTGTGATCGCTTCGGCGCCGCTTCATTCCTACATGGGGCAGTGTACCTACTGTGGCCACTGCAAGCCATGTCCCATGGATATCGATATTGCCATGGTCAATAAGTTCTATGACCTTGCGATTCTGCAGCCTTCTGTTCCGGAAAGCTTAAAGTCCCATTACGAAGCACTTCCTCACAGAGCCGGGGAATGTGTGGGATGTCAAAGCTGCGAGGAAAGATGTCCCTTTGGCGTGAAAATTGCCGAACGGATGGAGAAGGCATCGGAGCTTTTCGGGAGCTGATGTTATGGGAGAGGCTTTTGTTAAGATCGATCTTCACGGACTTACCCAGGATGCAGCGAGAAAGGTTATCGACAAAGCGTTGGCTGGTGCCGCAAAAACGACGTACCAGATCCAGCTGATCCATGGCTATAACAGGGGAACCAGTCTGCGCAGCATGATTTATGACTGGTACCGGTATGAGCCGAAAATAAAGAGAATTACACCCGGGGACAATCCCGGGATCACAGTGCTGGTGCTGAAGGAATTGTTTTGAAGAGACAGGGGACGGTTCTCTGTCTCCTTTGTCAGAAAATTCAAAAAAGGAGACAGAGAACCGTCCCCTGTCTCCTTTGTCTCCAGGGAGGAAGTAGAATTGAGTTACCGTAATAAAAGGATTTTGATGAGTGCTCTGGGAGTGATCGTCTGCGGCATGAGTGTGGGGCTTTATAAAAGGGCAGCGCTGGGAGTAGATCCGTTTCAGTCTTTGATGAGCGGACTGGATGCCGTGATCCCAATCAGTTTCGGAACGCTGTATGTGATCGTGAATCTTGTGCTGTTGTCGTTCTCTCTTATTTTTGACAGGACAAAGATCGGGCTTGCAACACTGATCAATCTTTTTTTTCTGGGGTATGTTGCACAGTATTCCCTGGCGTTTCTTACGAAGATATTCCCGGATGTAAATATGGCCGGAAGAGTGGTACTGCTTCTTCTGGGGACAGTCATTATGTGTTTTGCTTCGGCTTTTTATTTTACGGCGGACCTGGGAGTCTCGACCTACGATGCGGTTTCTCTGGTTATTTCTCAAAAGCAGTCGAAGGTCAGGTTTAAATACTGCCGGATCCTGGCAGACCTGACATGTGTGGCACTGGGAACGGTGCTCTGCAAGATCAGCGGTTTCTCCTGGGGCGAAGTATTTACCGTGGTAGGGATCGGCACGATCATCAGTGCCTTTTTTATGGGGCCGCTGATCGACTTCTTTAATGTACATGTGGCAGAACCCTTCCTGGACGGGAAAAAGAAGCAGCCTTAGAAAATAATGTCCGGTTATTGTGAAGAAAGAGTCTGTGTGCTATAATTTGATAAACAGCAGTATCAGAAACCGTACAATATTTTGAAGAAAGGGGAAAGGTAAATGAAAAGACTGATTTTAGGAATGGCAGCGATGGTTTTTGGATTGTTCAGCTTTTCTGTTATGGCTGAAGAGGTGGAAGAAGCAGTGATTATATCGTGGGATGAAGCGTCGGCGGAATCCTTTGATGACATAAGTCTGGGCGAGGAAATCGAAGTTGAAGACTATGCCACCTTTCAGTTTCCGGTCAGTGATTTTGAACGTTATACTAATGAAGAATATAAACTCTATCTTAAAATGATCATTATGAATACCCAGTTGAAGGAAGCGGTATTTGCCAATACTTCCTCCGTTAAGGTTGTTTATGATGATAAATATGAGTTTTCCGGAGAGATCAGGAGAATTGCTAATACGGAAGAACTGGAGATGGGCGGCTATAGCAGTGCAAATGATAAAATAAAGCCTCTGTATTATGGAAGCTATAAGATAGAATGTCTTGTTCCTGTAATTATAAAAGAAACAGACAAACCGCTGCGGATCGAATTTAAAGTGGATGACCTGGCGTTTGTGTATCATGTGCGCAAATGATGGGGATTTATGCGGCAGATCTGAAAGACGATTTCGGATGTTTCTTTACAGGCATTATAAAACAGGTAACTGCGAAGCTTACCAGACAGCACGATCCGCATTTTAAGTGAGATGGAAGCGGTTTTTGTTTCTTCATGGCAGGAGAACAGAAACCGCTTTTTTTCTGCCCTTTATGGTCATTTTTTTATAGACAGAAGGAGGGGAATGCAAGTATAATAGAAACACCAAACAATTAAGCAGTTTTTATAATGAGTTTTGTAAAAAAGGAGGGTTTGCATGGCAAAAGAAATCAATCCAATCTGTGAAGAAAAGGGCCCCATCACGGAGGAACTTCTCACAAAAATGAATGCCTGGTGGCGGGCGGCAAATTATTTGTCTGCAGGGCAGCTTTATCTTCTGGAAAATCCCCTGTTAAGAAAACCTCTGACCTGGGATATGGTCAAGAAAAAAATCGTAGGGCACTGGGGAACCGTTCCGGGACAGAACTTTGTCTTTGTTCATCTGAACAGAGCAATCAAGCGCTACGACCTGGATCTGATTCTTTTGTCAGGCCCGGGGCATGGCGGAAACTTCTACATTGCCAATGATTATATGGATGGCTCCTACAGCGAGATCTATCCGAATATTTCCGAGGACGAGGCAGGTATGGCCCGGATGTTCAAGCAGTTCAGCTTCCCCGGCGGCATGCCCAGCCACTGTGCACCGGAAACACCCGGTTCCATCAACGAGGGAGGCGAGCTTGGATACGGTATCGCACATGCATTCGGTGCTGTATTTGATAATCCCGATCTGATCGCAGCTGTTACGGTGGGCGACGGCGAAGCGGAGACAGGTCCGCTTGCCACTTCCTGGCAGAGCAATAAATTCCTGAATCCAATCAGTGATGGCGCGGTTCTTCCCATTCTTCATCTGAATGGTTATAAGATCGCCAATCCGACGATCTTTGCCCGCATGAGCCATCAGGAGATCGCGGACTTCTTCCATGGCTGCGGCTGGGAACCTTACTTTGTGGAAGGCGAAGATCCGATGCCCATGCACCGCAAGATGGCGGAGACGATGGATCTGGTTATTGAGCGGATCAAAGAGATCCAGAAAAACGCACGGGAGAATAATGACAGTACACGTCCTGTATGGCCGATGATCGTTCTTCGCACGCCGAAGGGCTGGACAGGCCCGAAGGTTGTTGACGGCAAGAGGATCGAGGGCAATTATCTGGCACACCAGGTTCCGATCATGATGGATAAAGAAGAACACCTTGCGATTCTGGAAGAGTGGCTGAAGAGTTATCATGCAGAAGAACTCTTTGATGAGAACGGCCGTCTGATCCCGGAGATCAGAGCGCTGGCACCGGAAGGAAATGCAAGGATCGGCGCCAATCCTCATGGGAACGGTGGACTCCTTCTGAGAGATCTGAGGCTTCCGGATTTCAGGGATTATGCCTTCCCCGTGACAGAGCACGGCGAGACCGACGGACAGGATATGACGGAACTGGGCAAGTTTGTCCGCGATATTTTTGAACTGAATAAAGAATCTAAGAATTTCCGTGTATTCGGACCGGATGAGACTAATTCCAATCGTCTGAATGCGGTATTTGAGGTGGAAAACCGTGACTGGAACGCAGGCTTCCTGGATACAGATGATCATCTCGCGGCAGACGGTCGTGTGATGGACTCCATGCTTTCCGAGCATATGTGCGAGGGATGGCTGGAAGGATATCTTCTTACCGGACGTCATGGATTCTTTGCCACTTATGAAGCGTTTGCAAGAATTATCGACTCCATGGCCGCACAGCACGCCAAGTGGCTGAAGGTCTGCAACCAGCTTCCCTGGAGAGAAGAGATCGCTTCTCTTAACCTGATCATGGCATCGACCGTCTGGCAGCAGGATCATAACGGCTTTACCCATCAGGACCCGGGCTTTATGGATCATATCGCCAACAAGAAGGCAGATGTGGTACGCCTCTATCTTCCGCCGGATGCCAACTGTCTGCTTTCCTGCTTTGACCATTGTATCCGCAGCCGCAATTATGTGAATGTGATCGTGGCCAGCAAGCATCCAAGACCTCAGTGGCTGTCCATGCCGGAAGCGATCAAGCATTGTACCCAGGGTATCGGTATCTGGGACTGGGCGAGCAACGATCAGGGCCAGGAGCCGGATATCGTATTTGCGTGTGCAGGCGAAACGCCCACACTGGAAGCTCTGGCGGCTGTTACGATTCTCCGTGAAGAACTGCCGGAGGTCAAGGTCCGGTTTATCAATGTCGTTGACCTGTTTAAACTGCAGCCTGCCAACGAGCATCCGCACGGCCTTACCGATGCAGAGTATGACATTCTCTTTACCCAGGATAAACCGGTCATCTTTGCATTCCACGGGTACGCAGGCCTGGTGCATGAACTGATGTACCGCCGTCACAACAATCGTAATGTGCATGTCCGCGGTTATAAGGAGGAGGGTACGATCACTACTCCGTTCGATGTACGTGTGCAGAATGATGTGGACCGCTTCCATCTTGTTCAGGAAGCGATCAAGAACCTGCCGCAGCTCGGCAACAGGGGCGCTTACCTGTATCAGAAGATGAGCGACAAACTGGTAGAGCATAAGCAGTACATCCATCAGTATGGTGTGGACCTGCCCGAGGTAGCTGGCTGGAAGTGGAACAGATAAGACATTTTTCAGGAAAACGTATAGCAGATGTTTTCCTCATAAAAAACGCAGGGACAGCTGTCCCTGCGTTTTATTTTGGGCGAAAATGCCGGACATGGACGCCGACTGCCTCTTTATACTACGATAACGCATTTTTCCTGATAATACTGTATTTT
>CACZPF010000446.1 GCA_902782975.1 uncultured Lachnospiraceae bacterium | reverse complement strand
ACGTTATTTTATGTTTTATTCAAGTCCATATTCTTCATTCGTAAGTCCTTCGCTCTCCATGGTGTTCCCCTGGATCGGATCAGTATTGTCCACAAGAGGCCCGGGAGCGCTGGTATTGGAGATACCGTCCGGATCCTCCGCGCTGGTAAGATGCGTGGATTTTATATAATAACCGTCCGCATCTGTCTGATAATTGCCGTTGGCATCCAGGAGGTATCCTTCGTCGTCGATCCAGTTTCCGGAAAAGTCGATCAGGTGACCGCCGGAGTCTCTTAAATTTCCTTCCGAATCAAGAATGCTGTCTTCTGTGTTATAAAGGTGTCCTTTAAAACCTTCCCACAGTTCCGTGTAAGGAATATACCCGTCACTTGTCTCATCCGGATCCACATTCAGGTACGGAAGCAGTTCGGAAAAGATTCCCTGTGCGATGTACTGCGCATAGGTACTGGTCGCCTGATCTTCCACCTTCGGCTCATCAACGATCACATAAATCAGTACCTGCGGATACTCTACCGGCGCAAATCCGATATAGGATACCAGGTAATTTCCCTGGCCGCGGGGGAATTTTTCGGCGGTACCTGTTTTACCGCCCATGCTGTAGCCTTCTACTTTGGAATAACGGCTGGTACCGTTTTTTACCGAAAGTTCCATGTAGCTTCGTACATCCATGGAGATCTGTTCGGAAATGGTCTGCTTTAGAAGTGTGGGCGTATAGGACTTAACCACTCCGCCGCTGGGGTCCCGTATTTCTGTCACGAGGCGCGGCTGATAATAATAGCCTCCGTTAATGACAGAACACATGGCATTGATCTCCTGCAGCATGCTGCAGGTAAAACCCTGTCCGAATGCCGAGCAGGCAAGTTCTGTTTCATGCATGGTATCTGTCGTATGGATAATACCAGTTCCTTCATTCGGCAGATCGATACCGGTCCGGGTGCCGAAATTGAAAAGGCTCTGGGTCTTTATGAACTGTTCCGACCCCATTCGTTCACCGATCTGCATCATACCGTCATTGCAGGAATTTGCAATAATATCTCCCAGTGTCTGTGTCCCGTGAGAATCCGGATAGGAAGAGCACTTGATGGTGGTTATGCTCCCTTCCGTCCCGAAATTCTGGAATCCGTCACATACAAAGGTATCGGACTCCACGATCTTGCCCTTTTCGAGGGCAGCCGCCATGACGATGGGCTTTACAACAGATCCCGGCTCGTAGGCATCCGTGATACAGAAATTATTCCACATCGCGTTTAATGCCTTGACGGTTTCTGCATCGTTCATGGCCCTGATCTCTTCTTCCGAATAGACTCTGCTCATATCCCTGGGGTTGTTCAGGTCATACCTGTCTCCACCGTCGATGGCGAGAATTTCACCGGTGGAAGGTTTCTGGACAATGACGCCCACATTCTTTGCCCCCAGCACCTCCATGTAGGCATTGACATACTTTTCGACGATTTTCTGAACGCCCATGTCCAGGGTAGTCTTGATGCTGTACCCGTTCGTCGGCTCGATAATGCTCTGCTCCACCACCGAATCGCTGTTAAAGTAACCGTACTGTCTGCCGTCGGCTCCCATCAGCGTGCTGTTATAATAGCTTTCGAGCCCTACATCCGCAACATCTCTTGCGTGGGTAAATCCGATCGTATCACAGGCCAGCTCCTCATAAGGATAGATCCTCAGGTAGTCCTCTTCGAACCAGATTCCCTTGACATTCTGACGTGCTTTGATCTGTTCGGGAGTCAGGACTGAATTTTCCGTGATGCTGATATAATCGTCATAGGTGCGCTTTTCGTCCATCGTAAGCTGTGTTTTGACGATCTGATACTGGCTGTTCCTGGTGGATTCACTTGTAAGCCTTTTGCGGACATCATTTTCATCCACACCCAGCACATCCACAAGAGCTCTTACGGTAGGCTCCATGTACTCGATCTTTTCGTTAACCACCTTGCAGTCCAGAATAACCTTGTACACCTTGTTGCTGGTGGCAAGGAGGTTTCCGTTCCGGTCGAAGATATCACCTCTTTTTGCCGGCAGCACACGGCTTTCGTATTTCTGCTGTGCCTGACTCAGAACCTGCTTTTTATATTTGGTCCCGCTTGTCGTATTAATGATCAGAATACGGACCGCTAAACCGACTAAAGCCAGCAGTACCAGGGAGAACAGTACCACCAGCTTCTTTTTCATACTCAGTGTAAACCTTTTCGGCTGTTTAACTTTCTTTCTTCTTTTTACCTTTTTCGCCAAACAAAATCACCTCATCCTGTTCTTACGGATCCTGCTGCTTATCCTGTCCCGGCTGGCGAACATCGGCCTGATCAGTTATTTTGCCCCGGGCACATCCTGGAACTGACGGACATAGCTTCTCCCCTCAGTTTCATAGGTCCTGATCTGCTCATCAGCAGGATATTTCATGCCCAGACGTCCGATCGCCACCTTTTTGATGGCATCCAGATCTACATTCGATGTGATCTGGCTTTCGTAGGCATCGTTGTCCTCTTTTAACTGGCTGTACGTTGTTTCCAGCCTGTTGATCTGTTTTTTAACTGCCGTAAGCTCTGTCTGCAGCTGGAGATACCTGATACAGGATAAAAGAATCGCGCAGCAGATCACAGCAATGGCAAAAACATAGCCTTTGCCGATCCCGTTTGCCTTCTCGCGGTTTCGAAGTGTATTCTCACTCAGTGTTTTCTTCGTCTTTAAGGTCTTCTTTGCCCTTCTGGCGCCGTAGTAAGAGTCTGCGGCTCTTTTACGTACAGCGCTTCCTCCTGCCTTTCCTGCCATAGTCCCACCAGACCTTCCTGCCATGCTCCTGTCCGCCTCCCGGCGCACCATTTTTCTTGCTTCAGCTGCCACTGTCCTGTGCCTCCCCTTTTTCAAAAATCCTCAGCTTGGCGCTTTTGGATCTCGGATTCTCCTCCATTTCTTCCTCCCCCGGGAGAATCGGCTTTTTTGTGATCACTCTGCCCTTTGACTTTTTCCCGCAGACACAAACCGGAAATGACGGCGGACAGGTACACGGATTTTCACTTTTCCGGAATATTGTCTTCACGATCCTGTCTTCCAGAGAGTGAAAGGTAATGACCGCTATTCTTCCCCCTTCATTGAGAAAATCGATCATTCCTTCCAGAGACTCCTCCAGCACCTGCAGTTCCCGATTCAGTTCGATCCGGATCGCCTGAAAGGTTCTCTTGGCCGGATGTCCCCCGGATATCTGCATCTTCATGGGGATCGCCCCTCTGATCACCTCTGAGAGTTCCAGAGTTGTCCGGATGGGGGTGTTTTCCCTCGCTTTCACAATATGTTTCGCAATGTTTTTTGCAAATTTATCTTCACCATAATCCCGGATGATCCGGAACAGTTCTTCCTCCGGATATCCGTTTACAATATCATAAGCCGTTTCTTTCTGGCGGTTATCCATCCGCATGTCAAGCGGCGCATCATCCCGGTAAGTAAATCCTCTTTCCGGCGTATCCAGCTGGAAGGAAGAAACGCCGAGATCCAGAAGGATCCCGTCCACACCGGTGATCCCCATCTCTTTCAGTGTCGGAACCATGTAACAATAATTGCTGCGGATAATGGCGGCCTGCTGAAAACTGGCCAGCTTCTCACTCGCAGCAATTATTGCATCCTGGTCCTGGTCTATACCAATTAATCTCCCCCGGGGGGAAAGTCTGCGGCACACCTCCATGGAATGCCCTGCACCGCCCAGTGTACCGTCAACATAGATGCCATCGGGCTTGATCTTAAGACCTTCGATGACTTCATTTAGCAAAACAGATTTGTGATTAAATTCCATCTCTTCTCCTGACTGGCGCAGCAGCCCGCCGATGTGTTTTACAGAATAAAGCCCATTTTCTGCATATTCTTTGCAATGGCATTCATATCGTCGTGGCTGTTCTTGCGTTCCCAGTTATCCCTGCTCCAGATTTCGATCCGGTTCAGCATTCCGGCTGTCACGACTTCCTTGTCGATCCCGGCAAAATCTCTCAGCGTCTGAGGGATTAGAATTCTTCCCTGCTTATCTATTTCACATGGCGTTGCCCCGGCCACAAAAAAGCGCATCAAGGCCCTGGCGTCCTCATCGTTAAGCGGCAGTGCACGGAGTTTCTGTTCAAATGCAGCCCATTCTTCCATAGGATAAATAGAAATACAGCCATCCAGCCCTCTGGTCATGATGAACTCTTCTCCGAGAAGTTCCCGCAACCTGGACGGTATGATCAGACGCCCCTTCGCATCGATTGTATGACTGTACTCCCCCATGAACATAAGATTCACCTGCCTGGCGGGATAGGAGTCTCCCCACTCATATCCCGGTATGCAAATGGATTATGCCGGAACATATCCTCCACTCGCTACCACTTTTCACCACTTTCCTCCACTTCTGTGGTTTTATTCTATACTAATTGGGTTTAAAATGCAAGTAAAGAATCATATTTTTTATTATCCGGCTGTGGATAGTAACTTCCGGATATAAAAACCGGAAGGATCATGTTTTTCCTTCCGGTTTAAATATGGCGGACGCCGGAGGGCAACCATCTCCGGCGTTCGATCTTTTTTCGGTTTTTTCCCCGGATCAGTCGATGTCGATCTTCATGGTCGGGTCCAGGGTCACTCCTTTTTCGGCTTCTTCTAATGTCTGATTATCGGTGAACATCGTCTGGTAAGTATCTGAAGACTGCCGGAGCTTCCGGGTCTGGTCGGTTTCCCATTTTGACCAGGGATATTCCTGCGAAGCCTCATCAGGCTTTTCCTGGCAGATCGTGTTCTGTACTCCAGACGGTTCTGTTCCGGCTTTTCCGGAATCCCGGCTCTCTTTCTCCGATGCAGAATCCCCGGGAGCTCGATTTTCTCCAGGATCTGACGCTTTTACAGCCGGAAGTCCTGCCTCCGCGCGAAGTGCTTCCGCCTCAGCCAGGATATCCTCCACACTGGTAGAATCACGGCGGTCCGGCTGGCGCGGACGGCTGCGGTTTTCTTCTTCGGCGCGATGGCGTGCCTCCCGGATCTCTTCTGTCCGGCGGGCCAGATCGTTTCTCTCCTCCTCCAGCCTTTT
>CACZPF010000445.1 GCA_902782975.1 uncultured Lachnospiraceae bacterium | reverse complement strand
GGGAAATATCTACGCAGAGGCGCTGGCAGGTATCGGGGATATATGGATTCGGAAATCGTTCCGTCAGCAGTTCCTCCATGAAGGCTTTCGGCGACAGGATCTTAGGGTCAACAACTACTTCCATACCCTCCACGGGGCCGATCCTGTCAGCCAGTTTCAAAAGATCAGGATCCTTCATGACGTCCGAAAATCTGGATATCCCGAGGATCTCGCCATAAGGTCCCAGTGCCGAATGCACAGGATTCAGGCAGACAGTCACTTTCATACGTTCAGAGGCATTGACAGTTTCTCTGTCTGTCATGTAAACGCCTGCTTTTTCGAAGGCAGGCCTGCCGTTTGGAAAACTGTCTTCGATCACCAGATATTGCGGACCTTCAGCATTGACAAATGGTGCTATATAAGTCTTTTTTCCGGTGATCACGATGTCCATGTCTTCCATCCCGTCAGCCGTAAGCATGTCTCTTACGCCCTCATCCGGTCTTGGTGTAATTTTATCGATCATCGTCCACGGAAAAGAAACCTTCGATTCGTCCGAAATATAAGCAAAGGCTTCTTCGGAAAGAAAACCTTTTTCTTTCCAGCAGGACGCGATCTCCAGAACAGAATTTCTAAGCTTGCTGCCATTCTGTGACACATTATCCATAGAGACAAGAGCCACGGGAACTGCCCCTGCTTCAAACCTTTTTACAAGCAGCGCGGTTACAAGGGTCATGGCACTGCGAAATGAACCTGCCGGACCATCTTCAAGGTCCTGCTTTATATATTCAAAGTACTCTCCGTCTTTATCCTTCAGTTCATATCCTTTCTCCGTAATGGTGAAGGAAACCATCTGAAGGGAAGGAGCTGTAAAGATTTCCTCAGCCCTTTTACGTGCGCTTTCATCTTCCGGGCAAAGAGCGATTGCTTCGGAAAGAGAGCCTGTGACCTTTTTATCGACCGTTCCGTCGCTGTGCAGGGTGACACACAGGGCCAGGTTATCATATGGCTTATAGATTTTTTCTGTTACTTCAAAATCAAAGGTTTCCAGACAGGTGATCCCCGTATTCATTTCACCCTTCTCGATCAATATATCAGCAATACTGCCCATAAAGATCCGGAAAATATTGCCGATTCCAAAATGCGCCCAGCGAGGTGCTTTTTTCGTGACTGCCGCCACTTTCACCGGATCATATGCAGGCAGGCAGATCCCCGCCTTTTCAAAAGCCTGTCTGTTCCTCATTCCTTCTAATGAAAGTTTCATTGATCTCCTCTTTTCTGGTTAATTTCAGTCAAACCAGGTCTTTTTACGATGACTACAGGCTGCTGTTCTATTCACCAAAGGATATCCTTATAGCAGATCATCTGCCTGTCATTCTCGTAGTCCCAGCTGTGATGGGCTCCGCCGGCACACCATTTTTCCCAGGCGCAGGTACGGCAGGTTTCATTGTTCTGTGAAAGAGGCTTTCGGAATATTTCGAACCGGTTCTTCCAGAGTTCGGTAAACGGCGTCTCATAAATATTTCCCTGAATGGTCTTTTCACACCGTTCTATATCCAGGCATGCGCCTACCGATCCATCTGCCATGACGCTTGCCACATATACGCCGGCGTTGCACAGGAAGTACCAGTCCCGGACCTCCCGTTCGTAGCCGAGTCCGAGGAAATGACTGCATCCGTAACTGACAGGCATTCCTTCCAGCCTTTTATCCCGGATGAAGTCGAGCAGATATCTGGTATCCTCAGGAGTCAGCATCATTTCCGGACTTTCCAGCGCCCTGCCGATCGGCTCCAGCCCGACAACTCTCCAGGAATCGATGTCCATGTGCTCGAAGATCCGGTACAGTTCGGGAAGTTCGTGCATATTACTGTGATTCACGACAGTTGTAACCTGGATGGTCTTAAACCCGCCTTCCGCCATCAGGTTTTCGATTCCCTTCATAGCCATTCTGTAAGCACCGGGGAGCCCGCGCTGCCTGTCATGGGTTTCCGGCAGTCCGTCAATACTGACAGAGATCGTCCGGAGGCCGTTCATTCTTAAAAGATGTGCCTTTTCCGGTGTGATCAGGGTGGCGTTTGAGGTCATACTGTAGCGGTAACCCAGCTCCATTCCCCTTGCCATCAATTCAAAAAGGTCTCTTCTCAGCATCGGTTCGCCGCCCGTCAGGCACAGCTGTGGAAGTCTGCCGGGAAGATTTTCTTTGATATCCCGTAAAACCTCGAGGTATTTCTCCAGGGGCATTCCGTCCATGGAATCGCTGCTGCACCGGCTGCCGCAATGGAAACAGTGTTCATTGCATCGAAGTGTCAGCTCCAGAAAAAGGAGCCGCAAAACCGGCTCCTTATAAAGCTTCTCTCTGTAGGCGGCCAGCTTATCCAACTGGGCTGCCTTAGCCATATTGATTTCTCTGGTAACGTTTTTTTCTGTCAGCATAAATGATCCTCAGTTTTAGTTTTCGTCTGCAGCTGCTCCCGCATCCGGCATGACCGGCCCCGAATCATACGCATCAAAGAAATCCGGGCCGGCGTAGAGAGCCTCCTCTACATTGTCTTCTCCACTGTAGTCTTCATAAAAATCCGGGCCGGCATAGAGAGCGGGCACGATATTCTCTTCCTCATAGTAGTCCTCATAGAAATCTGGTCCGGCATAAATATCCTCTTCGACATTCTGGTCAGGATCATAGTCCTCTGCGCGGTTCATAAAAATACTATATAGCTCTTTTGCCAGCTCTGCCGGCACCGTACTGCACCCGGAAAGTCCGGCAGAGGCCAGCATCGCTGCACTGAAGGTCAGGATTTTTCCACTTTTTTTCATAATGCGAACCTCTTTCTGATAACAAATTGGTCTGTTCCATCCTTTACTATTACTTTATCAGACTTATTCCGGTATATCAATATCGATTTCTGAAATTATTTTTTATTTATAAAGACTGTTTTTTTCCATACTCATTCTTCTCAATACTCATTCTTCTCAATACTCATTCTTCT
>CACZPF010000444.1 GCA_902782975.1 uncultured Lachnospiraceae bacterium | reverse complement strand
TAGGCAAGAGGCGCCACCTCGATCAGCCCTCTCTCCATATTTTTGGCGAAGCTGTCCGCACCCATGATCTGATACAGCGCATCATACAGCGGACGCAGATAGGGGTCCACCTTGCTCTGAAGGTCGCCGGGCAGAAACCCCAGCTTTTCGCCTGCTTCGATGGCAGGCCTTGTCAGAATGATCCGGCTCACTTCTTCATTTCGAAAGGCAGTGACGGCCATTGCCATGGCAAGGTAGGTTTTTCCCGTGCCGGCAGGCCCCACCCCGAAGACGATCATCTTGTGCCGGATCTGATCTACATAATCTTTCTGGCCGAGGGTCTTGGGTTTGATCGGCTTTCCCTGGATGGTATTGCAGATAAAATCCTTGTCAATATCCGTCAGGGACTGACTGCTTGCCTCCAGGGCAAGGGCGAGTCCGTAATTCACATTCTGTGTGGTGATCACATTTCCCCGCTCCGCCAGAGATAAAAGGTCGGCGATCAGTTTTTTTGCCTGCTGGGCTCTTCCTTCTTTTCCGAGGATCTTCAGGGTAGAATTTCTGGAGATCAGAGTCACAGAAAGAGTCCTTTCGATAAGTTTTAAATGCTCGTCAAACTGTCCGAAAATATTCGCCTGCTGCCCTGCAGGAATCTCGGCTTCCAGTTCAATAATACTGTCCGGCATAGAGAATAAGAGAACTCCTTTCTAAAAATGCAGATGGTCATCTCTTTTTCCGGTAAAGGATCAGAGAAAACCACAGGATCGTATTTCCGCCCAGATTATATTCCATCTCATGCTGTTCTACGAGTTCACTTGCCACGACCCCGTGACTTTCGAGACAGGGATGCATTCTTTCCGGAAAGCGGCACGGCTCACCCGTCAGATAGGCACACTCGTCACAGACATCGCAGGATTCTGTAGAAAGAATGTAAATATCATATCCTTCCCCGGTCAGATACTTTCCGACCTCTGTCGTAAGATCTTCATGTGCCCGCCTTGTTGTCAGCGTTTCTTCAAAATTCTGAATATCACTTACCTCAGCGACGCTTGAAAAGAAGACGCCCTCGGGAAAGGAGTGGATCTTCCGGCCGCACTCTTCGAGCGTGCCGACACCCGGCGGACAGGCCCATGTAGAGCCGTAGCGGGTGCATTCCTCCCGGCAGATCGTCCGGACACGCTCCTCTGTTTTGATCTCATCCGTAGAAATGATTCGATATTCATAGATCGGATATTGTGAAATAAACTCTTCAAATCGTTCTATATCCATGATCAGCAGTTGTTCCTCATATGTGACATGTATGTATGGTTTATAACGCGGTCTGTTTCCACGTGAGAATTATTCTGTGCAGGCCGTAACGGACTGTCATTTATGATAGGGCTCTTTGTGGATGATCCGGAAACACCGGTATATCTGCTCCAGAAGGATCAGCTGCATCAGCTGATGCGGAAAGGTCAGGGCAGAAAAGCTGATCTTTTTGTCTGCTCTTTCGAGCACCTTGTCGGAAAGACCAAGCGACCCGCCGATCACAAAAACAATACTGCTCTTTCCATGCACGCCAAGATCCTCCAGCATGCCTGCCAGAGCGGGCGAATCCTTCATCTCCCCGAGAATGGCGAGAGCGATGACGTAGTCTGTATCCCGGATCTTTTCCAGAAGGCGTTCCCCTTCCAGATCAAGGATCTGCCGGTTGATCTTTTCAGCAGCATGATCGGGCGTCTTTTCATCCGCCACAGCCGTAAAGGTAACTTTCACATAGCGGGAAAGGCGTTTGGCATATTCCTGTATCCCGTCTCTCAGATATTTTTCTTTAATCTTTCCAACAGAAAGAATTCGGATCTCCACTTGTCAGTACTCCAGATAATATTCTACGACCGTAGGTTCACTCACCATCCCGTTGGCAGCGACAAGGATCGCGTAAAATGTATGGCTGTACACAGGCATGGTTATCGGGCGGACATACTCGGTCCCTTCCGCGGTGGGCATCTTATCAAAGGCATAATAAGCCCTGCACCCGTCGGGAACCTCGATGGTGATCTGTGTATCCTCGTGATAGATTCCCGCCGCCGGAGAAACAGAAGGCGGATCGGGCGTTTCTTCGACAATAATATATTTCCAGCTGGAAGCATCACTCACGATCCCGAGGGAATTCACACTGATCGCCTGGATCACATAGGTTCCGTGGGTCAGGGTGATCGGCCGTTCGTAGAGGATACTGCTGCCGGGTTCCGGCGCAAATCCGTTGATCGTATAATAAATGATCGGTTCGGGAGAGGTCAGAGAAATGGTCTGAGCTCTGGTATAGGTCCCGCTTACAAGATCCGAAGCCGGTGCAAGGCTGATATAATCCCTGCAGTACTCGTAAACGGTCGTAGGACATTCTTTAAAAAGATCTTTCAGCGCGTCCATCTGTCCTTCCCGGTACAGAATTTCGGCCATTTCCTGATACAGTGGGATACTGTCGGGATAATCGGCAAAGAGAGGCTTCAGGACCAGGACAGCGTCCTCCCATTCCCCCTTCTTGTCGAGAACTCTGGCCAGGAGCATATTTCCCTCCAGACTGTCCGGCACCTGCTGCAGAGCATCCTGTACCGCCGCCAGCGCCCCCTCAAAATTTTCCTGCGTCAGCATCCTTTCAGCAGCCGTAAACAGCTGCGGATACGAATGCGCCCGGTTGTAAAGAAGCGCCACGCACATAATGCCAAGAAGCGCATACAGGATCATCCATCTGCGCCCCAGAAGATTGGGAAAACGGAATCTGTCCCGCTCACGGATCTCAAAAGGATCTTCCGGCTCTTCCGGCTGGGCAGGCGGCTCTTCCATCTGTTTTTTGGCCATTTGCGTCTCGACTGTATCAAAGTCTTTGACCCAGTGAACTTCCGTCATGCAATTCGGACAGTACAGAGAACCTTTGCTGACCTCCCGGCCGCATTCCGGACACTTCATAATAATTCCTCCTTCCGGAAGCTATAAACCTGTCAGCCATGTTCTTCCAGATAGTTTTCAAATTCCTCCATACTCATCAGTACCTTGCGGGGCTTAGTACCCTCTTCGGGTCCTACGACGCCCGCGTCCGCCAGCTGGTCCATGATACGGGCAGCCCTGTTAAAACCGATCTTAAAGGTCTTCTGCAGCATACCCATGGTCGCCTTTTCCTTCTCTACGACGAACCGTCCGGCTTCGACAAAATACACATCCTGCTCGTCGTCCTGTCCGGAAATGGCTGCTCCCGGCATGGTCGAGACAAGCTGCTTTTCTATTTTTGAGTCATATTCGGGAATCGGATTTTTTTCTTTAATATATTCGACTACACTGCTGACCTCATCGTCCGACACAAAGGATCCCTGAAGCCGGACCGGTTTGGACAGGCCAAGAGGATGAAAGAGCATATCTCCTTTGCCAAGCAGCTTTTCTGCCCCGTTCATGTCCAGAATGGTTCTGGAATCCACACCGGATGCTACGGAAAAGGCAATACGCGACGGCATATTGGCCTTGATCGTACCGGTGATGACATTGACAGAAGGCCGCTGGGTCGCGATTACAAGATGGATCCCGCAGGCCCTTGCCTTCTGGGCCAGTCGGATGATCGCGTCCTCCACATCCTTGGGGGCTACCATCATAAGGTCCGCCAGCTCGTCCACGATCACGATCATCTGCGGCATGCGGGAAGGCTTTTCTTCCTCCTCGCTGAAGGTCATCCGTTCGATTTTGTCATTATACTCCTCGATCTTCCGCACGTTGTATTCCGCAAATACATTATAGCGGCGGTCCATTTCCGCCACGGCCCAGTTGAGGGCACCGGCGGCTTTTTTCGGATCGGTGACCACAGGAATAAGAAGGTGGGGAATACCGTTATAAACAGAAAGTTCCACAACCTTCGGATCGATCATGATAAACTTTACGTCATCCGGCGAAGCCTTGTAAAGAATACTGATGATCAGGGTATTGATACATACGGATTTGCCGGAACCCGTCGTGCCGGCCACAAGAAGATGGGGCATCTTGGCAATATCTGATACGATTGCCTTTCCGGCAATGTCCTTGCCGACGGCAAAGGAAAGCATGGAGGAAGAACGTTCAAACTCCGAAGACTCCAGAAGATCTCTTAAAAGAACCGGAGTTTTTTCCACGTTCGGAACCTCTATACCTACCGCTGCCTTTCCGGGAATCGGCGCCTCGATCCGGATATCGCTGACTGCAAGATTCAGCTGGATGTCATTGGCAAGCCCTACGATCCGGCTTACCTTGACGCCCATCTCCGGCTGCAGCTCAAACCTTGTGACGGTCGGCCCGCAGCATACATTCGTGACCTTGGCATTCACGCCGAAGTTATAGAGCGTATCCTGCAGCTTCTGGGCAGTTTTCCGGAGATATTCTTCGGAATCTCCGCCCTGTGATCCTTTGCTGCGGTTCAGCAGCTTGATCGGCGGGAACTTGTACGCCCTTCTCGGGGGCGCCTGTTTTGCGATCTGTCTTTCCACATGCTGAATACCGTCTGCGATCTCATCTCTGGAAGATCTGGGATTGCGGGCGGC
>CACZPF010000443.1 GCA_902782975.1 uncultured Lachnospiraceae bacterium | reverse complement strand
TTCATGGTGTAAATTTCCTCCTCTTAAATATATAATTTGTTTTTGTTTTTCTTTTGATAATGCAACTATAGCACAGGGTTTGTCACAAAAGATGCACAAAAACAAGACAGATCATCTCGGTGTATAGTCAAAAACAGTGACATTGAGGATCTCCTTAAAGATCCTTGCCAGATATTGCTGGGAAAGAAAAAAGTCTCTGGCTCAATACCGGAAGACCGGGCGGAAAGAGCAAATTTACCTCCAAATATCTGGACGCACCCATAGAGCCACTGTATCTGTTTGGTTTCGGTCTTTCTTATACCAGTTATGCTTACGACAACCTGAAAGCAGAGAACGGAGAAAAAGAGGTTAAAATATCCGCTACTGTAAAAAACACAGGAAAGCGTGCCGGTGAGGAAATCGTACAGTGCTATATGCAGGATATGACAGCAAAACGTGTACGCCCGGTGAAGCAGCTTGCCGCTTATCAGAAAATCACTCTTGCGCCGGATGAGGAGAAAGAAGTTGCCTTCTGTATCCCGGAAGAAAAGCTGGGATACTATGACTGGAACATGAACTTTGTAATTGACGGCAGAATCTACAGATTCTATGTTGGCGGGAGTTCAGCTGACTGTTTACAGACGGAGATTATTCGATGAAAAGAATAAATTTTAATGATGGATGGAAAGTCTGGAAGGATGACGATCCTTTTGAACTGGTATTTCATGTACCGGAAGATGCAGTAGAGACAGATCTTCCGTATGACGCCATGTTCCATGAGGAGCAGAAACCACAAGCTGTAAATGGCGGAAGTACCGGCAATATTGATGGCGGGGAATATAAATACTATAAGAAATTTTTTGTACCGGAAGATCTGCGCGGCGGACATGTGATGCTTCAGTTTGAAGGAATCTACCGCTATGGAAGCGTGTTTGTAAATCAGTCAAAAGTCGGCGAGAGTCCTTTTGGCTATACGGACTTCACTGTGACAGCAGATGATTACCTGAAATACGGGGAAGAAAATGAAATTCTGGTAACTGTTAAGTGCGGAACGAAAAACAGCAGATGGTATTCCGGAGCCGGCATTTACAGGGATGTGAGTATTCTTCAGGGTGGATGCATTTATGTAAGACCATACGGCCTTCGCATGACGACCTTACATCTGGATGAAGAGGGTGCACTGGTTGAGATTGCCGCAGTTATTCAGAATGATGGAATGCATGCAGATACAGTAGATGTAAAAATCATCCTTGAGGATGCCAAAGGAAAGACTGCGGCAGAGAATACTTATAAAGTGCGTCTAAACAGCAGAAGCTCCGTAAATTTCCGTAAAAATGTATATGTTGACAACGCCAGACTCTGGGATGAGGAGCATCCGGATCTTTACACGGTTAAAATGGAGATCTCCGATGATACAGGTGTTCTGGATGAAAGCTGCATCACAGGCGGTATCCGTACTCTTTCTGTGGACAGCCGGCGATATCTCTGTGATCGGAAACCGCCGCCCGGTTTCCTGCTATCGTGAAATTGTTTACGGTCTGACAAAGCAGCCCTGTATTGCTGTCCAGGATCCGGAGAGTTTTGGCATACCTCGCTTCTTCGGCCCCTGGTGTTTTACTGACTGTACGTTCAATTATTCTTATGAAGGACAGGAAGGAAAACCAGTCATGATTCAGGTATACGCAGGCGGGGACAGTGCAGAGCTGATTCAGAACGGCAGATCTCTGGGTATTCAGCCATGCGGCAAAATTACAGAATATTATACTCAGTTTTATACGGTGTATGAACCAGGGGAACTGGTGGCAGTTGCCTATGAAAACGGGAAGGAGATCGGAAGAACCACCCTTCGGAGTGCCGGAACTGCCGCAAAACTGGCAGCCACCGTGGAACAGTATAAGACTCTTACGAAGGAAATGCAAAACTGCTGGCTTTTGGTGCGGTAAAATCTCCTCATAAACGAGGATATGAACTGCCGGAAACGACCGCCGGCGACGGACACGCCCTTGCCATCCTGAAACGGACAGGGGAGGAGCCGGTATCTGTGACCGTTTCAGGCGATGAGCTGGAAAGGCTTCAGATAACTATTTAAGAAAATATTTACCCGGTACCCTCCTCTCCTTCTGAATCTACGCAGCGGTATCGTTCCGGATCTTTTCCGATACTCCGGAAATCTTCCGCCACCTTAAGATCCACATGGATCTGGCAGAAAGAAATCTGATGTGTCAGGCTTTGTCCGGAAACAGACTCCGGATGATTCTTTTATAGGACGCTGTCTGCATCGCCTTTTTTACAGGTTCTCCTATGAGCACCGCAGCTGCAATGTAGATCCACAGAAACCCACGGTCAATGAATTGAAAAAGCAGGATGCCAAGAAGCACCGTGATCAGACTATAAAGGACGCCGTTTACAAACGATGCCTTGCCAAGTTTCGACATCACGTCCACTCCGTCGGAGGAATGGGGT
>CACZPF010000442.1 GCA_902782975.1 uncultured Lachnospiraceae bacterium | reverse complement strand
ATGATGGCGCACAACAATTCCTGCGGTGTCGGCCGCAGCCAGGACTGGAACAGCCACAATATCGAGCACGAACTGTCCGCTCTGTACGACTGTGCCCACGGCGCAGGCCTTGCCGTAACCATGCCGGCAGTTTTCACCTATGTCATGAATCATGATGTCATGCGTTTTGCTAAAGCGGCAGTCCGAGTCTGGGGATGCCAGATGGATTTTGATCATCCCGAGGTTACCGCTAAAGCAGGCATCGAGAGGCTCAGGGCTTTCCTGATCTCCATCGGAATGCCGAAAAACTTTGAAGAACTCGGCGCTAAGGAAGAAGACATCCCCAAACTGGTCGATGTCCTCTGCCATGGCGATGGCCGCCCGGGTTCCATCAGCGGATTTGTCACCTTGAATGAAGAAGACTGCACAAATATCTATCGGCTGATGCTGTGATCAAACACGAGGGACGCACCTGTTATGTCGAAAGGCATACAAGTCCGTCCCAATGTCATTAAGTTTAGCTTTGGCATCGAACAGCCCGGCAGGAATTGTCCATAGAGACGGCAGACCCCTGCTTTCGTTATCTCCATCAGAATTTTGGGCTTTTCAGAACGGACTTTCTACGTTACAATGAACTGCATCCACTCTGCTATACCAAAACAGGAGATAACGCCATGAACAATGATCTTAAATTTAAATGCCTGGTGCTGGATCATGATGATACCGTCGTCAACAGTACCGCCACGATCCATTATCCGGCCTTCCTCGCTTATATCGAAGAGACCCATAAAAACATACAGGTAGATCTTGAGGATTATTTTTCTTATAACTTCGAGCCGGGTGTCATCGGAATGTTCCGGGATATCTACGGATTAAACGAGCAGGAAATGGTTGAAGAAGAAGATTTCTGGCGGGAATATGTCAAAGACCATATTCCTCTTGCCTATCCGGGCATACCGGAAATTTTGTGGGATTATAAAAAAAGGGGCGGCCTTATCGCCGTCGTCTCTCATTCCTACAGTGATTATATCCGCCGGGATTATGCGTATAATAAGCTGCCCGAGCCGGATATCGTTTTCGGCTGGGACCTGGAACCGGAAAAAAGAAAGCCCGACCCCTTTGCCCTCTATGAGATCGAAAAGAAATTTCACCTTTGTCCTGAAGAAATGCTGGTCCTGGATGATCTGAAACCGGGATACGACATGGCCCGCTCAGCGGGCGTTCCCTTTGCTGCCGCAGGCTGGGCAAATGATGTGGCCGTCATCGAAACCTTCATGCGGAAAAACTGTGATTTCTATTTTAAAACAGTCAGAGAATTCGGTGATTTTATAAAATGAATGTCCGCCAGTCAATTTCTGGTGACATTCTCCACTTGCATTTTCCATTCGGAGGCCCTGTGCATAAAAAACAAAGAACTCCCGGCATCACTGATGACCGGGAGTTTCTCATTTTATAAATGATTTTTTTATTCTTTCACACTTCCAAGAGCAATTCCTGTTACAAAGTACTTCTGCAGGAACGGGTAAACCACAAGAATCGGAACTGTGGCAATAACCGTGATGGCGCAGCGGATCGTAATGGGCGTCGTCTTGGTAGCGCTGGTCAGTGCCTCTGCCGTACTCTTGGCCGCATTCGCGCTGGCCTGGGTAGTGGCAAGCTTCATCTTTAACAGATACTGCAGGGTATACAGTTCTTTCTTTCCACCGTTGTACAGATAGGTGTCAAACCAGCTGTTCCATGCACCGACAGCCACAAACAGGGCGACCGTCGCCAGTACCGGCTTACAGAGCGGGAAAATGATCTGCCAGAAGACCCGGATATCGCCTGCCCCGTCGATCCGGGCGGACTCTACCAGCGCATCCGGAAGACCTGCAATATAAGTCCGGATCACGATCATATTGAAACACGAAAACATCGTCGGAATAATATAAACCAGGTAACTGTTGGACAGATGCAGTGTCTTGGAAATCAACAGATAGTTGGGGATCAGACCTGCATTTACATACATCGTAAGGACCATGACCACCGTAATAAACTTCCGGAGAACATATTCCTTCCGGGAAAGCGCATAGGCAAGCATACTCGTCCAGAACAGGTTGAGAACAGTGGTCAGTACTGTCTTGGATGCAGAGATCCATGCAGCCTTGTAGACCGCTTTATCGGACAGAATACTCTTGTAACTTTCCAGGCTGAATACTCTCGGCCAGAGCCCGATATTTCCGCGAAGTGCATCGGTTCCTTCGTTAAACGAATAAGCGACCGTATTTAAAACCGGATACAGAGTGATAAACATGATCAGGATCAGAATGATCGTATTCACGATCGGGAATACCCGGTCCTGACGGATCTTATTACCCTTGCTTGTATAATTTGCTTCTTTCATGACCATCCCTCCCCTTAGATCAACGTGCTTTCATCCAGCTTCTTAGCCATTGTATTGGCCGCGAATAAGAGGATGATGGCCACAATACTCTTGAACATACCTGCGGCAGTTGCCACACCGTACTGCTGTTTGGAAATACCATATTTCAGTACGAAGATATCGATCGTCTGAGAGAAATCCATAACCAGAGAGGATCCCAGCAGGTACTGGATCTCAAATCCGGCCTCCATCAGATGGCCGATATTCATGATCAGAAGGATGACGAAGGTAGATTTAATGCCCGGCAGCGTGATATACCGGATCTTGTTGAAACGTCCGGCGCCGTCGATGGAAGCAGCCTCATACAGACAGGGGTCAATAGAAGTCATGGCTGCGATGTAGATGATCGTATTCCATCCTACCTCTTTCCAGACATTGATAAATCCAACCAGCCACCAGAAATAACCGCCTTCTCCAAGGAAAAAGATCGGCTGTTTGATCACGCCCATGTTCATAAGAAGCGTATTGATCGGGCCGGTGCTGGCGAAAATGTTCTGTGCCATACCTACGACGATAACCATACTGAGGAAATGGGGCAGATATGTAACCGTCTGTACTGTCCGCTTAAACATCGTATTCATTACTTCGTTTAAAAGCAGTGCCAGCACAATGGAAGCGATCGTTCCCAGAACCAGATTGATCGTACTCATGGCCAGGGTATTACGGATACTCTGTAAAAAATCATCCCGTCCGAAAAGCCATTTAAAATTATCAAGTCCTACAAATTTACTCCCGGTAATGCCGAGCTTTGGCTTATAATCCTGAAATGCTGTGATCCAGCCCCACATCGGGCCATAGTTAAATAAAAGGACGTACAGCAGCATAGGCACCGACATGATCACCAGCTGCCATTGTCTGCCAAGTGTACGCCAGAAGCCTTTTTTATTTCCCTGTACCCGTCCCGCCGTGGTCTTGCTCATGGCAACATATCCCCCTTCTAATCCGTTACAAATTCTTTCTTAAAGACACCAAGGGGAAAGAATAACTTCTTTCCCCTTGCCGCAGGGAACTGCCTGTGCGGCATCTGTTACAGCCTCTACAGTTCCTCATTCAATCAATTCTTCTGAAGATCTTTTTCTACTAAGACCAGGCACACCGATTATTCGTTATCCAGAACCTTAGCTGCCTCTGCCTGTACAGCTTTCCACATAAATTCGCCGAATATTGTAGCGGACGGAGTGATCTCTTCTACAAATTCATCCCAGAGTGCATCAAACTCTGCCGGATCGCACATGATCAGTTCGGGCAGGTACTTATCCTGAATATCCAGGAAATCCTGATGATCTACGTCAACCGGAGTATAGTCGATCTGCCATGCTTCACCGTAGGGTGCCAGTTCGATCGGAGGATTAACAAAATCTGCAAACTTGGAATATCCGTAAGCTTCCAGGAAGCTCTTGTCATAATCAACCATCTGTCCGAGAACGATTTCCGGCTGATTCTTTACTTCCCAGCAGTTGCCTTTAAGATCGCCGTCAAGGATCCATCCCTGTTTCTTCGGGCTGCTCTCAAAGAAAGCGTCTGCCTTGTTGTGAAGTTTCCAGTTGTTGTTGTTTGTATTGTCATACTGCTCTTTTGTCATCATCAGACGGCCGTCTTCGATGTAATAATCTTCGCCTTCAATACCCCAGTTAAAGATCATCTGCCATCTGTCGGAAAGCATTTCTTCCCACATGTTGATGATACGCTCCGGGCATTCGCAGTTGACGGAGATACCAAATCCACGGCGGATATTCGGAAGAGAACCGTTTACATAGTGCTCTTCGATTTCCTGTCCGTCTACATATTCCGGATCATAGACAAGACCAAGAGCTACATAGGTGTTCTTGTCCATCTTCGCATCTCTGAGGGCAAAGGTAGCATCGTTGAAGTCCCAGGTCTGGTCAAACATGCCGAGAACAGTGCCACTGGAAAGAGCTGCGATGTACTGGTCATAGTTCATAACAAAGGTATCCTTGCTGATGAGGCCCTTCTGGAATTCGTCATTCAGCTTTTTGTAATATGCTTTTGCATAGGGCTTGTCGATGAAGGTTTCGGTATGAAAATCTTCGCTGTTTACATCGACAAGAACTTCACCGTCATTCGGGCGCCCCATCAGGTGCTGTACCGGATTGATCAGGCAGAAATGACGCCATCCTTCACAGAGGATATCAAATCCTGTATAAGGAGTTCCGTTCTCATCGGTCGGGTTTGCTTCCAGGAATTTTTCAAGAACATCAAAATACTCATTCAGTGTATGGATCTGCGGATAGCCAGCCCATTCAAGAACCTGCTTCTGAATAAAGAATGCCGGACCGTTTACTTCGTTTACGATCTGCTCTCCGTCAACAAGGCCGTAGTTCGGGATGATATAAAGAACATCATTGCCGTCTTCGTCTTTTTCGATTACACGTGCCTTCTGCGGTTCAATGTGTGCCCACAGTCGGGGAGTCTTTTCCGGGCTGATGTAGTCCAGAAGGTTGATCAGTGCACCGTTGCTGATAATAAGGTCTGCACTGTTGCCGCCGTCAAACAGATCCGGGTAATCTTCACCGGCGATCATCATACCGAGTTTTTCATCGAGATCGCCTGCCAGGAATTCAAATTCAAATTTGATGCCGAACTCATCTTCGATCATCTTGTAGATCTTGTTGTCTTCTGCCGGCTGGTCCTTGGGATCACCGCGGAATACAGTCAATGTAATGGGCTCCAGTGCTTCTTCTTCTGCGTGTACAGAAGCCAGGGGAGCAGATACCATTGTCAGGGCAAGGGCCGCTGCCAGAACTTTTTTCATCATACCATTTTTCCTCCTTAATTT
>CACZPF010000441.1 GCA_902782975.1 uncultured Lachnospiraceae bacterium | reverse complement strand
CTAGAAAGCTACAAAAACCAAAAAATTCGACAAAAACCTAAGAAAGTTTCAACAAGAAAACGCTTTCTGCTGAGTGATGTTAGTGTGCGTATTACTTTCAGTTTCGAGAGGCCCTTTCTTCCCAGCTTAAACAAAAAGAAGGCCTTCGGCTCTGTACAACCAGAACCGAAGGCCTTCTTTAATTTTTTAAGTGAATAACCTGTAAACTTCTGCAGTCAATGCAATGTCATCTTCAGCTGCTGATTCACTTGATACTTCCCTCAGCTTATGCAGCCGGTGTTGCCTCAGCTTCTGCAGCAGGAGCACCTTCTACAGGAGCTTCTTCTACGGCCGCCGGGCCGCCGCCCATGATCATGTTGATCAGATCGCCAGCGCCTGCAGCGGTAAGATTCTGAAGAATGGTATCGAAGGATGCGGTAGCACCATACTTCTCGCCATCTTCCGGATTGGAAACATCATATATCGGTGCAAGAGACTCAATAGCCGGAACTGCAGGACCATCAGTGAATTCTGCTTCGCAGTTGATGGAGAAGAGCGGAGAACCACTCATGGAAACATGAAGATCGGTGGTATTAATACCATCTGCAGTTATAGAGTAATCGCAGACAATATCAAGACCAAGGAGCATGCCGGCGACGAAATTGGAGGAATCAGACTCATCAGAAGTATCGATTCCCATCATCGTTGCAAGACCATCCATAGGATAAATCTCTACAGATCCGCTGCCGGTATAAGTTTCCGGATCATAGCTGCATCCAAGTACGTTAATGCCTAACAGATCAAGACCTGAGAAGGATAAAGTATAGAATCCGGTATAGCCGTCTTCGCCATAAGAACCGTTTCCGTTAAGCTCAATAGTCTGTCCCTCAAACTGGAAAGCTACGTAGGCAGCAGCCTTGTCGCCATTGTCGGGAAGAAGAGCAGTAAAGGTTCCATCTGCTTCATTGTTGGAATAAACAGTTGCCTCGAGTCCCTGAATCTTACCTTCTGCAGTTTCCCACAGACGAAGATCGACATAGTTTCCGGCCATGATGCCTTCGGAGGTATCGACCTGCTCAAGCTGTGCAGCAAGCTGCGGAAGCATTTCATTCACAGAAGTTGCAAGATCTTTTCCGTCATTCTCGATCACGGATGCAGGAATGAAGCTGGAAACATAAGCGAGAAGACCCTGGATATTTTCGTCTTCCATAGCTGCAGCGATCAGCTGCTTGCCGGCTTCTACCATTTCTTCCGGTCCGAACACAGCTTCATGCATTGTGTAGTCAAGGGTGATCTGTTCCTCGGTACCAAAGGAGAAGGTATCGGGAGTGGAGTCAACATTGATGATATTATCAAGAGCGATGTTGGCAACTTTTTCAAAAGCGCCGCTGACAACTGCGGGATCCGGCAGAACACTTGCAGGATCTTCCATCAGTTTGTAAAGGAAATCAAACAGTGTATTCACCAGCACAGACATTGTGTCGGAATCAACAGGAACCTCGGCACCTGCAGTGCTTCCGGCCAGCTGGGTCATCTGATCGAAGCCCATGGAGATGTAGCCTTCGTTGACTTCCGGAATGCTTACATAGAAGTGACGGTTCTTGAGATCCATGATGACATAAACATTGGCGATCTGTGTCTCGTTGATCACTGCGGACATCTCAACATACATCTTGCCATCATCGTACTTCTGAACCTCATTGATGGTAAGAGCATCAAACCAGGAGATGTCAAGGCTTGCGAACATGGAAACAAGAGCACGTGCTCCATCGTCCAGTGTAATGCGGTAAGTTGCCTTTACACCGTTTTTGGACTTATCAATAGACTCAATGTAATAATCGTAGGTTTTGGAGATCTCAGCGGAGCAGTCGGCCAGTTTTTCTCTGAGAACATCGGTGAAACCGCGGCCTTCGAAAATCTTATCGACAACGTCCTGGGTAATATTGGTTACAGCGTCCTCAATTTCGGAAACAGCGGGAGCTGCTTCTTCTACTGATGCTGCGGCCTGATCAACTGCAGCATCTGCTGCTTCAGAAATTTCTGCAGCAGCTCCGTCAACTGTTTCGTTCAGTTCGGCGATGATTTCGTCAGCTGCCTGTTCAAGCTCTGTTACAGCTTCATCCAGAGAAATTTCGGTTTCTGCTGCCGGTGCTTCTTCTGCAAATACACCTGCGGGCATGGCAGAAGCTGCGAGAACTGCAGCTGCCATAACAGCAGAGGCGCGTTTGATGAAAAGACTTTTCTTTTGCATAATAAAATCCTCCTTATTAAGAAAAGTAATGGTTTTCGGAAATCAACTTATTCTAACATAAAGAACTTTGAATGTAAAGGAAAATAGACCTGTCACTTTGGACGGTAAGTTCAAGAATTTGAACAAAAATATCACGAAACCGTTTTCGAAATAATCTGGAGATTGTATTATCAGGAAAATATAGAGACCTTTCTGTGCCCACTGTTATGGGTATATTTAAAAGGTAAAGGGAAATTTTCGGACTGAATTTTTTCCAGCTTAAAGATACCTTAATGATTGTTTAAGGAAATTTTGATACAAATTTAGGAAATGATATGCTATACTGACAGATACATGTGAGAATATGTATTTTTATCTCATCTGGAAGGGAGATGACAGTGCTTATGATGGGGAAAAAGAAAATGGCCCTGAATATTCTTTTCCTGGCTCTTGTCACATTCCTTACGGTGTATTTTGTTTTTCGCGGTAAGGATATCGGGGATATTCTGGAAGCAGCCAGATCGGCGGATTGGCGGTATCTTGTGCTGGGCGTCATCTGCGTGGTCATTTTTATTCTTGGAGAGTCATCCATCATTTATTATATGATGCGTACGCTGGGAGCCAGGGTCAAGATGGGACACTGCGCCCTTTATTCCTTTGTGGGTTTCTTCTTCAGCTGCATCACTCCGTCTGCCACAGGCGGACAGCCGGCTCAGATCTATTATATGAAAAAAGACAAGCTCCCGATCCCGATCAGTACGCTGGTGCTGATGATCGTCACCATCACCTACAAGGCTGTGCTGGTGCTGATCGGTATCCTTGTGTGCCTGTTCGGGCGGGATTTCCTGTCCGGATATCTCGGGGATCTGATGTGGGTATTTTACCTGGGCGTAGGCCTGAATGTCTTTTGCGTTACATTTATGATGGTCCTGGTATTTGCACCGGGACTTGCTAAATGGGGCATGGTAAAAGGTCTGGGAATCCTGGAAAAGCTTCATCTTCTCAGGAAAAAGAGCAGCCGGCTGGAAAAGCTGGAAAACTCCATGGATCTGTATCACGAGACGGCGGACTTCTGGGCAAGCCATAAAATGGTCATTGTCAATGTATTCGTCATCACCTGCCTTCAGCGGTTCATCCATTTTACCGTTACCTACTGGGTCTACCGTGCGCTCGGCTTTAAAGAATTCGATTTTTTTACCATTACGCTTCTGCAGTCTGTCATATCTGTATCTGTGGATATGCTGCCGCTGCCGGGCGGGATGGGCATCAGTGAAACACTATATCTTGCCATGTTCAGTCCCATATTCGGTTCCATGCTCCTTCCCTCAATGCTTTTGTCCAGAGGGATTTCCTACTATGGAGAAATGCTCATCAGCGCGCTGATGACCTGCGTGGCCCATCTGGTGATACGGGAAGACCATACCGTAAAACACCACTTTAAATTAAAACACTTTGTCCAGGAGCATAAGCCCGTCATAAGGCATGGGGAAAAGCATGGAGAAAGCCGCGGCGAAACGCAGGCGGATAAATAAGGAAGAAATGATAGTTTATATCGGAGGTTTTTATGCTTGGTGTCTATGATTATACAGTAGTACTGACCTACATCAGCCTGGCGGTTTCGGTGGTAGGTATGATTAATTGCATGAATGGGAATCTCAGGATCTCCATTCTTCTCCTGGCGGTGTCGGGTCTTTGCGATATGTTCGACGGCAAGATCGCCCGAACCAAGAAGAACCGGACGGATATCGAAAAAAGGTTCGGAATCCAGATTGATTCCCTCTGCGATGTGATCTGTTTCGGCATGTTCCCGATCCTCATCTGCTATCAGCTTGGAATGCGGAACATTTTCGAGATGATCATCCTCTGCCTGTATGCTGTGGCATCGGTCATCCGGCTGGCATGGTATAATGTTATGGAGGAAATCCGCCAGAATGAAGAAGAAGACGTGCGTCACTTTTATCAGGGCCTCCCCATTACGTCCATGGCTGTCATACTGCCGTTTTTCTATCTGATCCGGAAACCGCTTGGGGTCCATTTCGTTTACATACTTTCGGTGGCGGTCGTTATCGTAGGGATCCTGTTTATCAGCAATATCCGGGTGAAAAAACCGCAGAACCCCATCCTGATCCTGATGGTTGCCATGATCGCCATGGCCCTTGCGAAAATGTTCCATCTGATATAAAAGCCGGACACACGAATACCCGAGGGGGAGAAATGTCCTGACATGAAAAAAGACTCGTACATGAAGACGTCCGGCCATGAAGGCACTCGGCCATGAAGACGTCCT
>CACZPF010000440.1 GCA_902782975.1 uncultured Lachnospiraceae bacterium | reverse complement strand
TCTGTTTCCAGCTGAACAAATTCATCGGTTTCATACCGCACATTCCTCCAATCTTCATTGTGTTATTCTATCCGGAATATATTTCTATTTTCTGCCTGAGGCGTATTCACTGGGAACAAACCATGCAAAGCCCTGATCAGAAATCTCTCCTGACAACCTGATCCGTCCGGATCTCTGATACGCAGGACGCTCCTGTATTTGCCATGATCCCTCTCAGTTCATCCGTCATTCTGATAAGCTTTTCTGTAACTGCCTGCGGTCCGCCTTTACTGAACGCCATCATAAGAGTCCGGCAGACCATTACACCGTCCGCCCCGCAGGCAAAAGCTTTGAAAGCTTCCACCCCTGACTCGATCCCGCCGTCCACCAGAACAGGGATCTGACCTGCCACAGCCTTCTTTATTTCCGGCAGGGCTGCCAGTGGAGGGATCATGCTCGGAAACCGATTGTTGTGATTAGACACAATGATCGCCGCAGCGCCGGCCTCCACTGCCTTTTCGGCATCTTTTGCAGTCAGGATCCCCTTCAAAATAAAGGGAAGGCTTGTGGAAGACGCATATCCTCTAAGATCCGGGAGCGTCTGCCTCCCGCATTTTCCGTACGGCGCATCTACATACCGGCCATCCACATCAAAGATATGATCCAGATCCATGCATACGGCGATGGCACCGCACTTTTCGTCATGTTCGATACACTGGTAGATCCGGTCGTGATCTGCAAAGGGTTTCACACCTCTGGCGGACGGGATTCCCTCTGCACAGATCGCTTCCAGTTCTTCATCCTCGATCCAGCCGTTAAAGTTCACGGATCCGCCGGAAGCGATCCCTCTGGCATATCCAAGGCTTCCGCTCTCGTGAAACCTGGTATGAAGACCGAGGGCCGCACCCAGAATGGGCGTCTTATAAACCTTTCCGAACAGTTCATAATCCATACAGGGTTCCACATTGTCAATATAACTGTACCGGATCATCAGAGAATCAAAAAATGCATCCACAAGAAGATTGGAATTTATACGCTTATCATGCGCTGCTTCTGCCATGATACCCTCCTGTACGTTCTCATTATAATGGTAACAATAAAACGTTTCCTCCCCGAGACCCACAGGCACAGAATGCCCTTCCCTGTGGATTTCCGCGGTCTCTACGATATTCTTTTATGAAAGACCGTTTATCTCCTTCACCCGGCAGCAGGATACAAAATGATCCGGCAGAACTTCCGTCAGCTCCTGTGCCTGATGGCAGGCCTGTGCTGCATACGGACATCTGGCCGCAAACCGGCATCCCGGTTTTGGATTGATGGGGCTTGTAAGTTCTCCCTTCAGCTCGATCCGCTTATTCGGCGCAAAGATATCCGTCGAAGGAATGGCCGAAAGAAGAGCCTTTGTATAAGGATGAAGCGGTTTTTCAAACAGTTCTTTTGACTCGCTGGTTTCTACCAGCTGTCCAAGATACATGACGCAGATATCGTCCGATATATGCCGTACCACCGAAAGATCATGCGTAATGAACATAAAAGTGATCCCGTACTGCTCCTGCAGATCCTGCAGAAGATTCAGCACCTGGGCCTGGATTGAAACATCCAGGGCCGACACAGGCTCGTCGCAGACCACAAAATCCGGATTCAGGGCAAGAGCCCTTGCGATGCCGACTCTCTGCCGTCTGCCGCCGTCCATCTCATGGGGATAAGCCCTGCGCAGACGTTCGTCGATCCCGCACATCTCCATGATCCGGTCGGTCTCTTCTGATATCTGGGCTGCGCTGAACCGGTGAGAAAGCTTCAGGGGCTCCTGGATCGTCCGTTCAACCGTATAGCGGGGATTCAGGGAGGAATAAGGATCCTGGAAAATGATCTGCATATGCTCGCGAAGTTTTTTCAGCTCACGGCCTTTAACCTTTGTAACATCGTCCCCGTAGTACAGGATCTGGCCGTCTGTGCTGTCCTGCAGGTGAATGATGGTCCTGCCGAGAGTTGACTTGCCGCAGCCGGACTCTCCGACGACCCCCATGGTCTTTCCCTTTTCGATCTTGAAGGAAACATCATCGACCGCATGAAGCATGCCATTGCGTACCGGAAAATACTTCTTTAAATGTTTTACCTCAACACAAGGCTTATCCATGACTATTCCTCCTTTCCTCTGCCGTCTTTTGTTTCTCCGGCTTTTGCCGGCTTTTTCGCTGCTGCCTCTGATTTTTCTGTTTCTGTGTTCTTGCTCAGATCTCCGATCGGGTGAATACATTTGCAGAAATGTCCCGGTGAAAGCTCCCGTTCACTGATCTTGCCGCTTCTGCATTCTTCTGTCGCATATTTACAGCGGGGATTAAAAGCACATCCCTGCGGCAGGTTGGTGGGATCCGGCGGCATTCCATCGATGGGTTTCAGGCGCTTTTCATTTCCGGTAAGTGTGGGAATAGCGCCGAACAGTCCTTCTGTATACGGATGAGAGGGATGAAGGAAAATGTCTTTCTTCGTGCCGCGTTCCACGATTTCTCCGGCATACACGATCGCCACATCATCACATACCCGGGCGACGATTCCCAGATCGTGTGTGATCATGATCATGGATGTGTCCATTTTATCTCTTAGTTCAACCATCATATCCAGCACCTGTGCCTGAATGGTCACGTCAAGAGCTGTAGTCGGCTCATCCGCGATCAGAAGCTGAGGATTACAGGCAAGACTCATGGCAATGACTACTCTCTGCTTCATGCCGCCGGAAAACTGATGGGGATATTCGTTGTATCGTTCGGCAGGAATTCCCACAAGCTCAAGCATTTCGATGGCACGCTCTTTTGCCTTATGGGAATCTACCTTATTGTGAAGTCCTACACATTCTGCGATCTGGGAACCGACCGTCATAACAGGATTCAGAGCGGTCATCGGATCCTGGAAGATCATGGAAGCTTTTCCGCCGCGGATGCTCTGCATCTCTTTTTCCGGCAGATCAAGAATCATCTGGCCGTCTGTGCTGTCCTGCAGGTGAATGATGGTCCTGCCGAGAGTTGACTT
>CACZPF010000439.1 GCA_902782975.1 uncultured Lachnospiraceae bacterium | reverse complement strand
GGTTCAGTTCCCTCATGATCTCATCCGCGATCTCCTGATCGCGGTCGGAAATAATATAGGAAAGATAAGCGTTCCGAAAACCACTGATGATCCGGTCCGCCGCAAAACCGCCCAGGACGACCGACAGAACAGCATACAAAGAAATTTCTACGCCAAAGATCCATACTGACAGCAGGATGACCATTGCATCCAGCACAGGAAGTATGCGGGCCACGCCGAGATGCGGCATCAGTTTTTGCAGCAGCGCCGCCAGCGTATCCGTTCCTCCTGTCGTAGCCTTTCCCAGAAACACAAGGCCAAGACCAAACCCCATCATGGCTCCGCCGCATACAGCCACCAGAAAGGGATCCTCCTGAATAATTTTATATTCCGGAATTATATAAAGCCAGAGAGAAAAAATAAGCGATGCGAAAAAAGTCCGCCGCATAAAATTCCATCCCCGCACCAGAATCGCCATAATGATCAGCGGGATATTCAATATAATATTGCCCAGCCATACCGGAATCCCTCCCGGAATAACAGCAGAAGAAAGATGCCGGATAATAATGGCAAGACCTGTAAAACCACCGGGCACCATTTCTGCCGGTGTAAAAAACAGATTCGTGGCCAGAGCCATAAAAAATGTCCCCGCCACGATCCATAAAATATTCTGTCTGCTTTCTCTGGAAACCATTTTTCCAACGATATTTTTAACCATGATCTACGCTACACACCCTGTTAATTTGTTATCAGAAACCTGGCATCACCTGTGGTCTCCGATTATTTTTTCCATCCAGACCATATTATACCATCTTTTAAACTTATATCCACATTTATGAAACTCTCCCACGAGTGTATAGCCCATATGCTCATGAAAGTCGACACTGTTCTTAGTCAGATACTCGTCCGGCTCCTCAGGATAGGCAATACAGGCATAAAGATTCTGCATTCCTCTCTCCTTCAGGTTCTCTTCCAGCGCCTTGTACAGCTGACCACCCAGACCTTTCCATCTGGCATTTTTATCCACATAGACCGTTACCTCACAGCTCCAGTCGTAGGCTTCCCGGTCTTTAAAAGTCCCTGCATACGCGTATCCCTGCACAATGCCGTCCTCTTCGATCACAAGATACGGATATTCCCGTTTTGTATTCCTGATCCTTTCCCGGAATTCCGCCTCGGTGGGGGCGTCATACTCAAAAGAAATAGCTGTCTTTTCCACATAAAATGCATAAATCTCCGATAAACGCTTCGCGTCTTCCAGAACAGCATCCCGAATGATCACTTCTCCCATCGTTGTTTCTCCTCTCTTATCTGCACAATACGGTCCATTAAGATACGTTTTTCATAACCCAGGCGTCGCCGCCGTGTCACTCTGATTTCTGAATCACTCAGATTTCTGTCGGTCGTGCTTCATCCCGCACTATATCACAGCTCAGCAAAGAAGACAATGCCCTTTTGAGCATTGTCTTCTTAAGTATACCATTATTCAGATCTGATTTCACCAGATCATCAGGATTTAACAGCACCTGCAACAACACCGGCGATGATGTATTTCTGAAGTGCCAGATAAAGGATAATGATCGGTATGATGGCCATCACGAGTCCGGCCAGCAGAAGGTCCATCTGATTGGAATAAGTTCCCTGGAACAACGCGATCGCGATCGGCAGAGTATATACCTTACGATCCGTCAGGATCAGGCTGGGAAGCAGGTAGTCATTCCACAGAGCCAGCGCATACAGAATAACAAGCGTAGCTGTGGTCGGCTTCATCAGCGGGAAGACGATCTGGAAGAAGGTCCGAAGAGGACCGGCACCGTCGATATGGGCCGCTTCTTCCAGGGAGATCGGAATACTACCCCGTATAAATCCGTGATACATAAACACCGACATCGGCACCGAAAAGCCCAGGTGCATGAAGATCAGTGTATATCTGTGATTCAGAGCTCCAAAGATACCGCCGTAGATGGAGATCAGAGGGATCATGACCACCTGGAAGGGGATAACCATGGAGAACATCATCAACAGGAATAAAAAGTTGTTGATCTTCCATGCCTTGCGGACAAAGATGTACGCACACATAGAAGAAAACAGAATGATCAGTGCCACACTGCAGCCCGTAACGATCAGAGAGTTCTTGAATACGGACAGGAAGTTCATATTCTTGAACGCTTCCACATAGTTCTGGGCCGTCATCGGCTTTTTGCCGCCCCAGCTTAAGGGGAGCTTGGTGATATCTCTCTTATCCTTAAAGGAGTTGAGGACGATCATATAGAAGGGGAACATATAAAACAGAAACAGAAGAATCGCGACAACCGTCTTGAGAACGCCTTTTACTGTTCTTCCACTCATTATGCTTCCACCTCCATTCTCTTATTGATCACTGCCTGAGAAACGGCAACGATCGCTGTGATCACAAACAGAATGATGGCCTGTGTCTGGCCAACACCGTATGCCTTGGAAACAAAGGCCTTGTCGTACACATACATGGCGGCAAGTACCGTGGAGCCGTAGGGACCACCTGCTGTCAAAGCAAGGTTGATATCGTAAACCATAAAGCATCTGGTGATCGTAAGGAACAGACAGATGGTAAAGGATGAACGCATCAGCGGAAGTACGATATACCGTGTTGCCTGATTTTCCGTACAGCCGTCGATTTTTGCAGCTTCACGAAGATCCTCGGACACACCGGTAAGACCTGCGATATAGATCAGCATCATATAACCGGAAAGCTGCCAGATAGTAACAACGATCAGCGCAATAAACGCCGTAACCGGCGTAGACAGCCAGGATTTCTGCAAAAATCCGATACCTGCATTCTGGCCCACATAGACAAGGATCGTCTTAAAAATGAACTGCCAGATATAACCAAGAACGATACCGCCGATCAGGTTCGGAACAAAGAAACCTGCCCGGAAGAAATTGCTGCCCCGGATCTTTCCTGTAACCAGCAGGGCAAGCAGAAAGCCTACTACATTAACGAGAACGACCGAAATGGCCACATACAGAAGCGTCAGGCCCAGAGACGACCAGAACCCTGCATCCTTAAAAGCATTCACGTAATTGGCCAGGCCTACAAAAGGCTTGGCTTTTGAGATACCGTCCCAGCTGGTCAGTGTAAGATAAATACCATAAAGGAACGGGATAATAATCACAGCCATGAACGCAAGCACAGCAGGTCCCGCAAATATCAGAAATGTTCCGACATTATTCGCGGTAGTGTTTTTATTATTCATGAACGAATTCCCCCTGAATAGATCCGTCGGCATTTTCAATTGCCGGCGTGTTGAACAGTTGTCATGAAAGACCGGATCAACGAAAAAAATCCCATCTCCCCACCTTTAAAGAAAAAGGGCTGTCGGTACTGCAGCCGACAGCCCTTTTTCCTGCGGATATCCGCATATTCATTTTCGCTTAAATTCTGTCCCTGCCGGATCAGCCAAGAGCTGCCCAGTAATCCTGGATGTTCTGAGCCAGTGTAGCGCGGTCGATCTGATCTGCCAGATACTTCTGCATTTCAGCGCCCATTGCCTGCCAGTGATCTCCAGGATAGGAGCTCGGAGCATCCTCAAGCATTCCGGCCTTGGAATAATCCTGAACACTCTTTGCCAGCATGTTGGTAGCTTCCTGATCGATGGTGGAGAAAGCCGGAACCATGGAGCACTGGTTGATCATAACATCGATACCTTCTTCGGAGCTGATGAGCCAGTTGAGGAAATCCTTAGCTGCAGCCTGCTGCTCTTCGGAGTTGTTTTCCTTGTCGATCATAACCTGCTTGGTAGCGCTTCCGCAGATATAGGTGTTAACATTGGGGTTCTCGGAAACTTCGTTCTGAACGACCGGCATAATACCGATCTCGGTGCCTTCCTCAAGGTAAGAGGAGATTTCTGCCCATGCCCAGTTGCCGTTGAAGTAGAATGCTACATAGCCTTCTGCCAGGTCTGCGCAGTTGGTAGCATAGTCTGCTGCCATCGGGTCTGCTGCGTTCTCGTTGTATTTCTTCAGAAGATCAAAGGTATCCATCAGGGCATTGAATCTCTGATTGCTCATCAGATCAACGCTGCCTGCACGAAGGTCGTCCATAAACTTCTCTGTAGTAGCCAGTGTGCCGTCCTGCTCTTCATAAACCTGAGTCAGATAATGGCCTGCAAGGCTCCAGTCTTCCATGTTAAGAGCAACCGGTGCGTCCATTCCGCCTTCAACCAGTCTCTCAAGAAGAGCTGCCAGATCGTCCATGTTGGTAACCATGGAAGGATCCCATTCCTCGCCGAGTGTCTCTTCGATGGCTGTCTTGTTGTAGATCAGGCCGCGGCCTTCAATACAGAATGGGAAGCTGTAAAGAACACCGTCTGCGCTGATGCCGTACTGCATTCCGCCTGCTTCTGCCCAGGGCTGGTCGCTAAGGTCAGCTGCATAATCCTTGCAGATCTGTGCAACGTCCTGCGGGTCGCCCATGATAAGGGTAGGAGCGTTCTTTGCTGCATATCTTGTGGAAATTTCCTGAGAAGGTGAACCGCTGTCGCTGATGGTGTAGACATCAAGGGTAGCCCCTGTCAGAGCGCCCCAGTCAGCTGCTGCCTGCTCCAGAATGCTCTGGATCTCAGATTTGGTGTTGAGCATCGTAATGGATACGCCGTCAAAGCTGCCTGCTTCGTAAGCGGAAACATTAACTGCCATTGCGCTAAGAGAGCCTGCGATCATAGCCGCTGTCAATACAGTTGCAATTGCTTTCTTCATACCTGTTCCTCCTGTGATAATAGATTGGTGGTGTGTGGTGTAGATC